>NZ_DJHW01000123.1:0-18530 GCF_002433295.1 Pseudoalteromonas sp. UBA6610
GGATGTAGGTAAGGGGCGTGAGCAGGACGCGGAAGCTTTACTCGGTTTTTACTTAGCCCACTAGGTTACAAGCCTCGCGCCGCGATTTAATCGCCCCTAGATTGAACAAATTTCAATCCGCAAAGATCATCACGCCCTAGCTAGATTATCGACTAAGTTACCGTTAACTCAAGTAATAATGTTTGCTAAATATTTTTTAGAGCGAGCGGGGTAATTAGTAAAAATACCATGCACCCCAATTTTTAGCATAAAATCCATGTCTTCTGGCCTATCTACGGTGTAGGCATAAACTTGCAGGCCTCGCGCTATGGCATCATCTACAAAAGCTTTATTTACAAAGCTTTTGTCTACATGAACACTATACGCATTTAACTGTTGAGCAAACTGTGCATAATTTAATGGAATTGATGAGGTTAACGCGCCAATGTGTAACCACGGTAACCTATTTTTAAGCCAATGAATTTGATGGTGATCAAACGACGACACTAAAATATTACCTTTAGTAATAACGCCTTTAGCAATATTGTTGTTTAAAATAGTGGCAAACTTTTCAAGCTCAAAGGTATGTTTAAGCTCTATATTGAGTAATGTTTTATTGTTATTCCAATCAAGTAATTGCTGTAGAGTGGGGATTTGCTCGCCGTTACCGGCATCCAACAGACTAAGTTGCTGTGCCGTAAAGTCGCTTACTTTACCGTGCCCGCTGGTGGTTCTATCTAGCCACGAGTCGTGTATGAGCATATAGTCATCAAGCGCACTTTGAATATCAACTTCAATGCCATCTACCCCTACATTTAACGCTTCTAAAATAGCGCTTTTAGTGTTTTCAGGGTAATTGCCGCTTGCCCCGCGGTGCGCAAATATTTTCATTTTCTAGCCTTTTGAGTAATAGACCATGTTTCAAAACAGGCTGCACTGACTATGAGTGCACCGCCAATAAGTGTTAGTAGCGTTGGGCGCTCATGAATAATAACAATAGCCAACAAAGTGCCGTAAAGCGGCTGCAAGCATGAAATTAGCCCCGCAGTAGCTGCCGATAAGTGCTTTAAACTCGCTGCAAACAGCGAGTGCGGTGTAGCGGTAAAAATAATACCCGCCACAGCAATTAAAATAAGGTCGTGGTTACTCACCTCATACACAGGGACCTTAATAAATGCGCAAAGCATAACACTTGCCACTAAGGTTTGATAAAACATGGTTTGTGGGCCGCCATACTGGCTAAAAAAACGCTTATGGGTAATATTTCTAATCGAAAAAAACAAAGCCGAAACCACACCCATAATAACCCCTAAGGTTACATCGTCGCCTAAATTTGCGCTGGGTACGAGTAAATATATACCTAATACAACCACAGCTGCGCTTATAATATCTTTTGCTTGGGGCCTGCTTTTATTAAACAAGGGCTCTAAAAATACCGTCATTACTGGGTAGCTAAAAAAAGCCAGCATACCCACAGTTACGCCCGCCATTTGCATGCCTGCAAAGTAAGTAACCCAATGCATGCCTACTGCCACACCTAAAAATAACGCAATGAGGTAATCTTTTGGTTTATTTAACTTAATTTGTTTTTTTTGAAAGTACAGCATAGCCAAAATTGCCATGCCAGCAATAGCGGTACGATACACCGTAATATCAATTGCATTTAACCCTATTAACTTTGCAAAAAGGGCGGTGCCCCCAAAAAGTAACACGGCAATATGTAAGTAAATCAGGCTTTGCTGTTGTGGCTGCATTTAAATGAGAACTCCTTTTTTTATTATCTTATCACTGGGTGCGAACTCACAGGATGAAATTTTTAAAACATGACAAATGTCAGCAAAGTTAATGACATTTCACACTCTTATTATTTTTTGGCTTTGGCATAGTTAACTTATCTTAATGGGAGGTGGCTATGAATACGTTAATTTTAATAAGTCTCGCTATTAGCGAGTTTTTAGAATCACTTAGCTTTAGTGTTTCAATGAATGATTACTTTATACTCATTAGTATTTTTGTGTTATTTATATTTATTAATAAAAATAATGTTATAAGCAATAACAATGAACTAGGGCCACAGGCATGAGTACAACAAATACGCTTTCAAAGCCCAGTAATAAAAAGTTTTGGGAATACGCACCTTTAATTTTTACTGGGTTTTATTTGCTTCCGACTCTTTTTAATCTATCTAACTTGCCAGTCAATACCATTGTAATGAGCGTGGCGTTTTATATTGTATTTATTTTGCTTTACATAAAAGCCATGCACTGTGAAACAAAGCGTATAACAACGCTGTTTGTTATTATGTTAGTGGTGTGTTTTAGCGCCACATTTTATACCACCGGGACCTCTACATTATTTGGTTTTATCGCGTTTATAGCTGGTGAGTCATACGCTAAAAAAAGCAGGTTATATGCCGTTTTTAGTCTTATATTTACGGTGGCGTTAAGCGCCTATTTGGCAGATATAGCAAACATAAAATACTTTTTAGCCGGCACTTTATTAATTTCAGGAGCGCTGTTGGCCTTTGGCATTGCAACCCAAAAAGAGCGCCTGCATAAAAAGCGCGAACAAGAAAGCGCTAACCAACTAGAGCAATTAGCTGCTATTGCTGAGCGCGAACGTATAGCGCGCGACCTACACGATATTTTAGGCCACTCACTCTCATCTATTGCTTTAAAAGCTGAGCTTGCTAATAAGCTAAATCAAGGAGAGCGCTACGAACAAGCCAATAACGAAATAGCACAAGTAGCAGATCTAGCAAGGCAGTTACTTAGCGATGTAAGAAACGCCGTAAGCGATTTAAAACAACTTAATTTAATAAGCCAAATAGCCCAGCTTAAACAAAGGCTAATAGAGCAAGACTTTAACGTTAACTTTAATGTTGTATTAAATACCTTGCCTCCTAAAGTAGAAGGGATCGCAGGGCTTATAATTAAAGAAGCGGTAACTAATTTATTACGCCATAGCAGTAATAAAAACGGCGAAATAAATATAGAGCAAACACAACATCAGCTGCATATAAGTGTGGTTGATAACGCACCTTGCAGCACGTTAAACGCAGGTAACGGTTTAAATGGTATTAAAGAGCGTGCAGAGCAACTTAATGGCCATGCTACGTTTACCTGTGGCGAGAAGTTTACTTTAAACGTAATGCTGCCAATTTCAGCTAAGGATTAACAATGATCAAAGTATATTTAGTGGAAGATCAAGCACTCGTGCGCGACGCAGTAGGGGCATTGTTAAGCCTTGATTTTAATATTGAAGTGATAGGCCAAGCCAGTAACGGCCAAGATGCACTTAATGCAATAAAAGCACTGGCCGATGAGGCATTGCCAGACATAATTTTAACCGATATTGAAATGCCACACATGAGCGGTATAGAGCTAAGTGAGCAAATAGCGGCCACGTTCCCAACCATTAAAATGGTTATTATGACCACGTTTTCGCGAGCTGGTTATATTAGGCGCTCGCTCGCCCTAGGCGTTAAAGGTTTCATTTTAAAAGAAGCGCCAAGTGATGAGCTTATCAATGCACTTAAAAAGGTAATGCAAGGGCAAAAGGTTATAGACCCAGAGCTTGCCATTAACGCGCTTGATGACGCCGACCCGCTCACCGATAAAGAGCGCAAAGCACTTAAGCTTGCAAGCGATGGCTTAAAAACAAGCGACATAGCCAAACAGCTGTTTATAAGCGAAGGCACAACACGTAATTATTTATCCGATGCTATCGCAAAACTCAATGCCACTAACCGCGTAGATGCAGCGCGTATTGCAAAGCAAAAAGGTTGGTTATAATCGCGCTTATATTAAGTGATGATTAAGGCCATTAAGCGTATGTTTTATTTATTAAAGCGGTTTATTAAAAGTTTCATACGCTTTTACCTGTCTCATTTTACGTATATGGGTTAAAATACCTACATAACCAACTAACAAGATAGTGAATGTCAAACCAAGATCCAAATCTCAGCCGAGAACAAGAAAAGTACGAAAACCCAGTCCCTAGTCGTGAGTTTATACTTACTCACCTTCAAGAGCGTTCAAAACCTGCTAACTTCACGCAACTTTGTGATGAATTAGCTGTAAACGATACCGAACGCCAAATTGCATTTAAGCGCCGCCTTCGTGCCATGGAGCGCGATGGCCAATTGTATTTTAATAAGTTTAAATGTTACGCCCTAATTGACGAAGCCGGTTTAACCAAAGGCAAAGTAATTGGCCACAGAGACGGTTTTGGCTTTTTAGAAGTTGAAGGCGAGAGCAAAGATTGGTTTATAGCTAAGCATCAAATGAACATGGTGCTGCACGGCGACATCGTACTTGCTAAAGGCACAAAACGTGGCTCAGGCTCAAAATGTGATGCCCGCATAATTAAAGTACTCACCAACGAGCGCGCACCTATTGTAGGGCGTTACTTTGTTGAGCATGGTATTGCAGTTGTTGTAGCCGAAGACCCACGTATTACTCAAGATATTATTATTCTGCCAGGCAGTGAAAACGGCGCGCGCCATAACCAAATGGTGCAAGTGCAAATCACTCAAAATCCCAGCCGTAACATGAACGCGGTAGGTAAAATTATTGACGTACTGGGCGAGCATTTAGCGCCAGGTATGGAAATAGAAGTGGCACTGCGCAATCACGATATTCCTCATGTTTGGCCAGAAGAAGTAGAAGAACAAGTAGCTCATTTAGGTGAGTTTGTTGATGAAGCCGACAAACAAGGCCGTGTAGATTTACGCGACCTGCCACTGGTCACCATAGATGGTGAAGACGCCCGCGACTTTGATGATGCCGTATATTGTGAGCGTAAAAAATCTGGCGGCTGGCGCTTATGGGTAGCCATTGCTGATGTATCGCATTATGTAGGTATGAACACGCCGCTAAATAAAGAAGCGATTGCTCGCGGTAACTCAGTGTATTTTCCTGAGCAAGTAATTCCAATGCTGCCAAAAGTGTTGTCGAACGGTTTATGTTCGCTTAACCCTAAAGTAGACCGCCTTTGTATGGTGGCCGAAATGACGGTATCAGACGCAGGTAAGCTTTCGGGTTATAAGTTTTACGAAGCGGTGATGAACTCACATGCGCGTTTAACCTACACCAAAGTAAATGCCATTTTACAAGGCGATGAAAAACTACGCGAAGAATACGCACCCGTTGTGCCACATTTAACTGACTTACAGCAAATGTATATGGCGCTTAAGTCGGCGCGCCAAACCCGTGGTGCTATTGAGTTTGAAACGCTCGAGACGCGTTTTGTATTTAACGCACACCGTAAAATAGAATCAATTGTGCCGGTTGTTCGTAACGACGCGCACAAACTGATTGAAGAATGTATGATTTTAGCCAATGTATCGGCGGCTAAATTATTAGAAAAACACGAAGCCAGCGCGCTTTACCGTGTGCACGATGAGCCAGATCAAGAAAAACTAGGTAATTTTACTCAGTTTTTAAGTGAGCTTGGCATTCAAAGCACATTAAGTGATGAGCCAACACCGAAAGAAATTACCCAAGTGTTAGCCCGTTTAGGCGACCGCCCAGAGGCCGAGCTTATTCAAACCATGCTACTTCGTTCAATGAAGCAAGCGGTTTATCAGCCAGATAACATAGGCCACTTTGGTTTGGCGCTGCCTGCGTATGCACACTTTACCTCACCGATTCGCCGTTACCCTGATTTAGTGGTACACCGTGCAATTAAAGCGGTAATAAAAGCACAAGGTCAGCAAACATCGGGCGCATACGCGTACACTGATGATGAAGTAGACCAACTAGGCGAGCAGTGTTCAACCACCGAGCGCCGCGCAGACGACGCAACGCGTGAAGTTGCCGACTGGCTTAAATGTGAGTTTATGCAAGACCACGTGGGTGATGAGTTTAACGGGGTTATTTCATCCGTTACTAACTTTGGCTTATTTATACGCCTAGACGACTTACAAATTGATGGCCTGATCCATGTTACTAATTTAGGTGATGAATACTTCCATCATGATGGTGCAAAACACACCCTAATTGGCGAGCATACACATACCGTTTACCGCCTTGGCGATAAAGTAACGGTACAAGTTGCTTCGGTAAGTTTAGATGAGCGCCGTATAAATTTAACGCTCAGTGGTGATGTGGCTCAAGACAGATACGCGCGTCGCCGTGGCTCAGCTAAAGGAGCAGGGCGCGGTAAATCAAGCCATGCACCAGCAAGTGTAAGATCGCAGCTTAAAGCGGGTAAAATCCCTGGAAAAAACACATCAGGCGATGAAAAACCCAAAGCTGGTAAAAAACCAGCCAGTAAAAGCAAAGGCAAACCAGCGGGTAAGTCTGGCGCAAAACCAGCCGGTAAAAAAGCCGCTGAAACCACCGCTAAGAAAAAACCGAAAAAAAAGGCAGTTAAAAAGCCTAAAAGACCAGGCAAAAATGCCCGTAAACGTAATAGCCCAGGAGCAAACAATACGTGAGTAATGAATTAATTTTTGGCTTTCACTCTGTTGAAGCAATTTTAGCAAAAGAGCCAGAGCGTTTTTTAGAAATTTATGCCCTAAAAGGTCGTGATGATAAGCGCTTATCCCCGATTATTAATGAAGCACGTAAATTTGGTATTTCTGTACAATTTATGCAGCGAAAAGCGCTAGATAACAAAGCAAACGATGAGCAGCACCAAGGCATTATTGCCAATGTAAAAGCTGCGCGTGTTTACAACGAAAAAGATTTAGATGAGATCATTGCTCGCGAAGATACGCCGTTTTTACTAGTACTAGATGGCATAACCGATCCGCACAATTTAGGTGCCTGCCTACGTAGCGCAGATGCAGCAGGTGTACACGCTATAATTGTACCTAAAGATAAGTCGGCCAAGCTTAACGGCACAGCACGTAAAGTAGCCTGTGGCGCAGCCGAAACCGTACCGCTTATTCAGGTAACAAACCTGGCGCGTACGCTTCGCGAAATTAAAGACGCAGGCGTATGGGTTGTGGGCACCGCAGGTGAAACAGACACCCACGTGTTTGATGCAAACCTTACTGGGCCAATGGCAATAGTAATGGGAGCAGAGGGCGAGGGCATGCGCCGTTTAACGCGTGAGCATTGCGACGTGTTAGTTAAAATTCCGATGGCAGGAAGTGTTTCTAGCTTAAATGTATCGGTAGCCACCGGTATTTGTTTATTTGAAGTGCTACGCCAACGTAACGTAAATAACTAATATCCAGTTGCTTAATTAATATATTTATTTTTAGGCAGCTAAGCGTGTCGATAGACAAAATTCGTTATTTAATCGTTTAAATAAGGGATTTAGTTAGCGCCAAATTTAGCTTACAAAACGCCGAGGTTATTTTAACCTCGGCGTTTTTTATGTAGCGTAGTTGGTAATTTTACAGGTTAAGCAAATCGCCAACGCGCACTAATAGCCTAAACGTAATGCGATAAACTCAGCGAGTTTGTCTACTGCATGCTCCGACTCCCCACCGCTTTTTATTAAGCTAATACCTATGCTACCAAGAGCTGGTAAATATTTACTTTGCGCCTGAAAATTAAGATCGCTTGGCACCGTACTTTTAGCCAGTACAGTAATACCCAAGCCTTCTTTTAAAGCGGCAATAAGGCCGGTTAAATCGGCATTGCTGTAAACAATACGGTATTTGATATTGGCACTTTTAAGTGCATCTGTAGCGCGGCGCCTATAAATACAGCCCTCGGGCGCGGTGACTAAGGTTACTACCTCATTTTTTGCCTGTGCTAGGTCGCCCACCCATACTAGCTCGTCTTGCATAAAAATAGGGAACTTGTCTGAATTAAGGCGCTCGTTAAGTGCTAAAACAAGATCAAATTGATCTTGCCTTGAGGCTGACAGTAAATGTTTACTTAAGCGCGATTTAACCTCCAGCGATACCTCAGGATAAAGCGAGACAAAATCACCAATAATAGAGGGTAAAATACGTGCTGCAAATTCGCTAGGAATACCCAAGCGCACTTTACCGGTTATGCTTTCTGAGGTGAACTGCTGCAAAATAGCATCGTTATACTGCATCATTTGTTTTGCCATAGGCAAAAGTAGCTCACCGTACTGATTAAGCACTTGGCGCTGGCCCTGCTTTTTAAATAATTTATAACCGAGTAAATCTTCAAGGCGTTTAATTTGCAAGCTTACCGCAGGTTGCGATAACCCCAGAAGGTCGCCGGCTTTTGCAAATCCACCTACCTCAACAACCATTACAAAGGTACGCAAACTGTCGGTTGATATGTTTTTCATATTTAAAATTACAATTTATATAGCTACATATATAAGTATTATTTATCAATTGATAAATAATTACAATTTGTTGTTGTCACAGTGGCGCAATATACTTTTGGTATCAAAAATACACAGGTGTTTGTTATGACTTTTAACCCAATAATGTTTGCCCGCCACAGCAATGCTGCAAGTGCAGTTACCAATGCCGTGCAAGCAAATAACAACCTCGTTGTAATGGATTTTAGTGGCAGTGAAACCAGTGTATTTTTAAGCACTATTTTAGGGTTAGATCTCACAAAGCTTACAGCCAGCGGCTTAGGCCTAAAAGGCACGCTTGATGGCGATTTAAATTCTGATTACAGCTTTGCCGTTTATTACTTTAGCGAAACCGCATTTAGATTTGTATTACCGCACAGCGCAAGCTTGCAATTACAAGCACTGATAAACGAGCAGCAACTTCGTTTTGATATTGATTATGTACTACGTAGCGACCTTGCAACTCTTGCGCTGTGTGGAGCAAACGCATTTGATACCTTAATTAGCGCGTTTAAATTAACGCCAGGGCTGCGTTTATCAAACCCGCAACTATGCTATGGCGCGCAAAGCGGCGAAGTATTTATTACCGCCATAGATAAAAACGACGAACAGCACTTTGTGCTAGTAGCCAAGCAACAAGAACTACAAAAGTGGCAACAGCACTTACAAGCACAAGGTTTTGCCCTAATGCAAAACGAAGCTGCCTAATACATAAAATAACCGGTAAACATAACCGTGTTTGCCTGTTGAGTTAAATCTATTTAAGCCACGCCCGCACAGGGTTAATTTAAAAGTGAAGGAATGTTATGACTTCTAAAACTGTACTACATGCTAAGCACCTTGAAGCAGGCGCAAAAATGGTTGATTTTCATGGCTGGGAAATGCCAATCAACTACGGCTCACAAATAGAAGAACACAATGCAGTGCGTACCGATGCAGGTATGTTTGACGTATCACACATGACCATTGTTGATATTGAAGGCGAACAAGCAAAAGCATTTTTACGTAAGTTAGTAGCAAACGACGTAGCAAAATTAACAGTCCCTGGTAAAGCGCTTTACACGGGCATGCTTAACGAGCAAGGCGGCGTAATAGACGATCTAATTATTTACTACTTTAGCGAAACGTTTTATCGCTTAGTGGTAAATTCTGCCACCCGCGAAAAAGATTTAGCTCACTTAGCTAAAGTATCTGCCGACTTTACAGTAACCGTAACTGAGCGCCCAGAGTTTGCAATGATTGCAGTACAAGGCCCTAACGCTAAAGCAAAAACAGCCACTCTTTTAAATGCCGAGCAACAAGCAGCCGTTGAAGGCATGAAGCCATTTTTTGGTGTACAAGTAGGTGATTTATTTATTGCCACAACGGGTTATACTGGCGAAGACGGTTACGAAATAGTAGTACCGAACGAGCAAGCAGCCGATTTATGGCAACAACTGCTAGATGCAGGTGTAGCGCCAGCCGGTTTAGGTGCACGCGACACGCTACGTTTAGAAGCAGGTATGAACCTTTACGGCCTAGATATGGACGAAAGCGTATCGCCACTTGCAGCTAACATGGCATGGACCATTGCATGGGAACCAGAAGATCGTGACTTTATTGGTCGTGACGTACTTGTTAAGCAACGCGCCGAAAAAAGCACCCATAAACTTGTTGGTTTAGTGCTTGAAGAAAAAGGCGTATTGCGTAGCGGCTCAAAAGTAATTGTTGAAGGTGGTGAAGGGGTAATTACCTCAGGTACTTTCTCACCAACACTTGGTTTTAGTGTAGCCCTTGCACGTGTACCACGTTCAACAGGGGATACAGCCCAAGTAGAAATGCGCAAAAAATTAGTTAACGTTAAAGTAGTAAAGCCTAGCTTTGTACGTAACGGCAAATCAATCATTTAAAAATTTGGTTATACCAATCACAATAATTATTGTGATTGGTATCCTCCCAATATAAACCAAAGGAACAAAATAATGAGCAATATCCCTAGCGATTTAAAATACGCCTCTTCTCACGAGTGGGTTCGCAACGAAGGTGACGGTACATTTACTGTGGGTATTTCTGAGCATGCGCAAGAGCTGCTTGGCGACATGGTATTTGTAGAACTACCAGAAGTAGGCGATGCAGTAGATGCAGGCGAAGATTGTGCAGTTGCAGAGTCGGTTAAAGCTGCATCAGACATTTACGCACCAGTTGGCGGCGAAATTGTAGCGATTAACGAAGAGCTAGAAGACGCACCAGAAACGGTTAACAACGACCCATATGGTGACGGCTGGTTATTCCGCATTAAAGCAACTGACGAGTCAGAGCTTGAAAACCTACTTAGCGCAGAAGACTACGCTAACACAATCGACGAAGAGTAATACTCTAAGTAGATGACAAAAGCCCCATTCACTGTTTTTGGGGCTTTTATGATTTAACGGCCTACTTCCCATACACAGTACGTTATTAAATCATCACATATTTTAATCAATACTAATTACCCGTTAGTATTTAGGATCATAGGAATCTAGACGCATGTCAAACGCCAAATCTCTTGAACAGTTAGAGCAAAAGCAAGATTTTATTCGCCGCCACATTGGGCCAAGCCCAGCACAAGTAAGCGATATGCTAAGTGCTTTAGAAGTATCAAGTGTGCAAGAGCTGATCGACCAAACTGTACCTGCAAGCATTCGCTTAGCGCAGCCATTAACAGTTGGCGAAAGCCGTACTGAAGTTGAAACACTAAGCTACTTAAAATCGGTAGCAAGCAAAAATAAAGTTTTCAAATCGTACATTGGCCAAGGCTACCACCCAACGCACGTACCGCACGTAATTTTACGTAACGTACTAGAAAACCCAGGTTGGTATACTGCGTACACGCCGTACCAGCCAGAAATTGCGCAAGGGCGTTTAGAGTCGTTACTAAATTTTCAAACTATGACCCTAGATTTAACAGGCCTTGATTTAGCAAGCGCCTCGTTACTTGACGAATCAACCGCTGCTGCTGAGGCAATGGGCCTTGCAAAACGCGTATCTAAAGCTAAAAAGGCCAATGCCTTTTTTATCGCCGACGACGTGCACACACAAACTATTGACGTAGTAAGCACCCGTGCTGAGCAGTTTGGTTTTGAAATAATTGTAGGTAAAGCAGAAGATGCCGTTAACCACGACATTTTTGGCGCACTTTTCCAATACCCAACTACATCAGGTGAAGTAGTCGATATAACCGACCTAATTGCTGGCGTACAAAGCAAAAAGGCCATTGCCTGTGTTGCTGCCGACATTATGAGCTTATTACTATTAAAAGCGCCGGGTAAATTAGGTGCCGACGTAGTACTTGGTTCGGCTCAGCGTTTTGGTGTACCTATGGGTTACGGCGGACCACACGCTGCATTTTTTGCAACACGTGACGCATACAAACGTTCATTACCAGGGCGCATTATTGGTGTATCTAAAGACCGTTTAGGTAACGATGCACTGCGTATGGCAATGCAAACGCGCGAACAACACATTCGCCGCGACAAAGCCAACTCAAACATTTGTACAGCGCAGGTATTACTTGCCAACATGGCAGCGTTTTACGCGGTGTACCATGGCCCACAAGGCTTAAAAACTATCGCGCAGCGTATACATCGCTTTGCTGATATTTTAGCTGCCGGCCTAAAAGCTAAAGGTGTAGCACTTAAACACAGCACCTGGTTTGATACGCTAACAGTAGTTAGCGACAGCAAAGAAGACGTAATAGTACGTGCACTTGCCAAAGGCGTTAACTTTGCCACAAACCACGACGGCGAATACTCTATTTCGGTTTCAGAAACTACAACACGCGCCGATGTAGCTGAGCTATTTGATATTGTACTAGGTGAAGGCCATGGCCTAAGCGTAGATAGTATTGCAGCCGATATTGAAGCAAACGGTAGCGACTCTATTCCAGCTAGTTTAGTACGTGATGACGAAGTATTAACGCATCCAAACTTTAACAGCTACCACAGCGAAACAGACATGCTTCGCTACATTAAGCGCCTAGAAAACAAAGATTTAGCGCTTAACCACTCAATGATCTCGTTAGGTTCATGTACCATGAAACTAAACGCGACCGCTGAGATGATCCCAATTACATGGCCTGAATTTGCAAACTTGCACCCATTCTGCCCGCTCGATCAGGCCGAAGGTTACCAAATAATGATTAACGAGCTGCACGACTGGCTAGTTAATATTACGGGGTACGATGCAGTTTCACTACAGCCAAACTCTGGCGCACAAGGTGAATACGCAGGCTTAATTGCTATTCGTAAATACCACGAGTCACGCGGCGATGCGCACCGTAACGTATGTTTAATTCCAAGCTCAGCGCACGGTACTAACCCTGCATCTGCGCAAATGGCCAGCATGAAAATTGTAGTGGTTGATTGTGATAAAAACGGTAACGTAGACATGGCCGATCTAAAAGCGAAAGCCGAAGAAGTGTCTGAAAACTTATCGTGTATTATGATCACATACCCATCTACACACGGCGTTTACGAAGAAACCATTCGCGAAATTTGTGACATTGTGCACGAGCACGGCGGGCAAGTTTACATGGATGGCGCAAACATGAACGCCCAAGTAGGCGTAACAAGCCCAGGCTTTATTGGCTCAGACGTATCGCACTTAAACTTGCACAAAACGTTTTGTATTCCGCACGGTGGCGGTGGCCCAGGTGTAGGCCCAATTGGTGTTAAATCGCACCTTGCGCCATTCATGCCAAACCACAGCGTAATTAACGTACCGGGTACAAACATTAACAACGGTGCAGTATCAGCAGCGCCTTACGGCTCAGCCGCTATTTTACCTATTTCATGGGCTTACATTACCATGATGGGCTCAGAGGGCTTAAAACAAGCCACTGAAATGGCGATTGTGAATGCTAACTACTTAACACACGAGTTAAGCCAGCACTTCCCAATTTTATACCGTGGCCGTAACAACCGCGTTGCGCACGAATGTATTGTTGACCTACGCCCACTTAAAGAGCAATCAGGCATTACTGAAATGGACGTAGCTAAGCGCTTGCAAGATTACGGCTTCCATTCACCCACTATGTCGTTCCCAGTAGCGGGCACGTTAATGATTGAGCCAACTGAATCTGAGTCAAAAGGCGAGATAGACCGCTTTATCGAAGCTATGGTGTCAATCAAAGGCGAAATCGACAAAGTAATCTCTGGCGAATGGTCAATCGAAAACAACCCACTTGTCTTTGCACCACATACACAAGCTGACGTACTTGGTAACGAATGGGACCGCGCGTACGACCGTTTTTACGCTGCATTCCCAGTGCCTTCGGTAGCAAAAGACAAGTTTTGGCCAACCGTTACACGAATAGATGACGTATACGGCGACCGTAACTTAGTATGTTCATGCCCAGCGGTAGAGACATATCGCGATTAATTTTTGAACTTTAATGGGTAGTTGTCGTACTCTAATAAAGTCTGTGACTTTATTTTGGTAGTTTGTGAGTCGAATATAGTTTGTGACTCGTAAAGAATTGAAAGGTGAGCCTAGTGCTCACCTTTTTTGACTGTGTCGAGTTTAACTCTCGTCTTGATTGAAATAATATTACTTTTAATGTCTAATAAATTGTTTAAAGTTATTAGATATTTAACAGGGATGGCAATTGAGTTTTAAATTAAATATGAATGGTGACTTGTGGGAAGGGTTCTGTGAAAGGATGCTTCGACATGAGTTTGGTTGGAAAAACTTTACTAGTGTTCCTCATCACGATAGAGGGGATCATGGAATAGAGTTTTTTACAAATTGTGGTGTCATATTTCAATGTTATTATCCCGACCCTGCCTACTCAATGGACGAACATCGTAAGCATGTTCAAAAAAAAATTAATGAAGATCTCAAAAAGCTTTCAGAATATGAAAATGAGATTCAAAAAATGCTTGGCGACGTTAAAATATCGTCTTGGGTGTTAGTGATACCAGAAGTTAGAACTAAAGAACTGCTAAAGTACTGTAAAACTAAAGAAAAAAAACTTCCCTCCCTTACGTATCAAGCTAAATGCGGCATTTCTGTAAAAATTGAAACAGATAACTCATTCCCGAAAGGTTCTCTCTATTCTAGAAAATTTATTGGAGAAGAGATCAATATACCTATTCAAAAGGTTGAAGAGGCACATACAGATATTTGGAAAACAGACAATAGTAACTTTTTTGAAAATATATGTAGAAAGACGGCTAAAGTTACAGATGTAAATTTAGAAAACTTGCGTAAGACATTGATTGCACAGTATATGCAACTAGAAGATTTAATGGATGCATACCGCGATCAATTTCCTGACTTGTACACTCAAGTAACATCAATTGCTCTGGTTAACCTAGAAGAACTAAAGAATGAAAACTTATTTGTGAAAGAGAATCCAAAGATGATTTTGACGTCTTTGTTGAAAAGGAATAGGGAGTCCATTGATAAAATAGAGCAATCAATTTCTAGGGCTAATATAGAAGCTTTTTCTAGTGGCTTTATAGCTAGATGGCTGGCTGAATGTAAGATGGATTTTATTATTGATGAGTAATGAAAAAGAATTTCAAAATACCAGAAAGGCGACAGCACTGATTAGTGATGCTGGATATCCTTTGCCAATTGAATTGAGACCTATTTGGAGAATTGGTCTAATTTGTTTAGCGATTCAGGAATCAAGTAAAGATGGTCAAACACTTAAATTAAATAAAGTGCGTTTTCTTCTTTGGATGCTTATTAGACCCCAAAAGTGGGATAGTTACTATGATTGCCTGCACGGCTATGACGATTCAATTATTTCAATGTCATCTGACAAGTCAACGGAAAAGGCTGTTGAACTGGCCATTTCAAAGAATTTCGTGAGGTTAGATTCTGATTGCCTAACTTTAAGTGTAGAAGGTGATAATCTATTGCAACTTGCACGTGATTTAAAGATGTTTCAACGTGAAACTGAATTCTTACACACCATTAAAAATAAGGTAACAGATACTTATATTAAAAGGATTTTAGGAAATTAAAATGCTTGGACTAACTTTAAAGAAACTGACAGTTACATCTATTACAAATGATGGAAATTACTATACAGAGTTAACATTTACAAAAGGACTTAATATTCTGAGGGCTGAAAACTCCTCTGGTAAATCAACTTGTGTTAACTCAATTGCTTATGCTTTAGGTTTGGATGCGATATTGGGCCCTAGCCGAAGAAAGCCTTTCCCACGCTCTATGCATCAGTTTTTGGAAGTTTCAAAGGATGATTCTGCGCCACACTTTGTAAGACAATCTTATGTCGAGCTAGAAGTGGAAAATGAAAATAATGAATGGGCTAAGTTTAAAAGAGACGTAGAAGGGAACAAGGATAAGGTCACTATTTACGATAAGAGCGGTGAAATAGGTGACTTTTTCTTGGGAAGTGCAGGAAGTGTAGGTTCAGCAAAAAGTGAAATGGGTTTTCACTTCTGGTTAGAGAGATATATAAACTGGAACTTACCAGACTTAATGACTCATGATGGAAAGCCTACTAGGTTATATTTGGAGTGTGTTTTTCCTTTATTTTTCATTGAGCAAAAAAGAGGTTGGTCTGAAATACAAGCAAATACACCAACGTATTATGGAATTAAAGGTGTCAAGAAAGCTGCAATAGAGTTTTGTTTAGGAGTAGAAAGCTACTCTAAAAAAAATAGATTGGCGGAACTAAATGCCTTTATCTCTGATGTAGAAAAGAACTGGGATAAAATAATTAGTTCTGCTGCTTCGTTGGCTGAATTTGGGGGCTTGAGGCTGCAACTCGGTTGCACCTTGGACAAAGAAAGTTTTTTTCCTCTTATTTCATTTCAAGTGCCACATCAAGATAAATCAACGGAGCTTGAGCCGTATATCAACGGGCTGAAATCAACTTTAGCAGATATATTAAATAGTATAAAAAAATGGCCTCACTATAACGAGGTCTCGGAATTAACAGCAACAAAAAGATCGCTAATAAGAGAGGCTGATCAATTTGCTCAAAGGCAAGAAGCATTATTAATATCTATCCAAAAAAACGAAGAAAAGATTTCAAGTATTACTATTGAATTAGATAGGTATAAGCAATTGAAACGTCTTCATGATGTTGGCAGTGATAATAGTTTTGAAATTGTTGTTACTTCGTGCCCTGTCTGTGAATCAGATATGTACGATAGTTTAGCTAAGGTTTCTGTAGACTCTAAGCCATTATCGGTCGAGCAGAATATTGAATTTCTCAAAAATCAGCTTGATTTCTATTCTGGAATAAAGAAAAGACATACAAAGGATCTTGAAGAGTTAGAAAAAGAAATAACCTTCGTTCAATCTACCATTATTAAAGTTCAATCTAAAATAGATGAATTAAAGACTGACGAAGCGCAGTTCATAGAAATATATGGCAAAGATTTAAAGAGGAAAGTAGAAATCGAAGCTGAAATAAGGGAGTTAACTAAACTCCTTTCTAAGCAGGCTGATTTCAATCAAAGGGCTAAGGATTGTCATCGTGAGTGGCAGACGTTTTCTTCTGAACTAAAAGCATTAAGAAAGAAATCTTCTGAAGATGTATCATTTAAAATCAGAAAAGAGTTGAAAGAGTTGTTGGTCAAAAACTTAACCGAATTTGGTTACAAAACAGCTAATCAACATTTTCTTCAAATATCTGAGCAAACATTACGGCCTGAATTAGACGGATACGATATTGTTGCTGACTCCTCTGCTAGCGATTACATCAGAATTATTTGGTCATATACGTTGGCTTTGCTGGAGTTGGGAATTGCCAATGACAAAGTAAGGCATGGAGGTTTCGTTGTGTTTGATGAGCCTAGACAACATGAAACAGACAAAGGAAGTTTTGCATCTTTACTAAATAAATCTAGTTCACTATTGAATTCCGGTGGGCAGGTTATTGTTGCAACCAGTATGAATGTCAATGAATTAAACAGCTATGACTTGAAGAATGCCAATATTCGCATTTTCGATGATGGTGAATATATTTTAAAGAAAGACGAAGATGAAGAATTAAATGGACAATAAGCTTAGCTGTAATAAGCACGGCAGTTCAAATGCAACTTTCATTTGCCAACACTTAGCTAGTGGAGAAGGTTTAGGTTTTAACTTGGGTTACGACCCTGACAACCCAGACGAATTATGCCCAGATGCTTGGTGCAATAAATGCGAAGAAGTCTTAGATACTGAAGGCGAGTGGAATGACAAATTAGAAGCCTTTGCTGATATAAAGGTTATGTGTGTGAAAACCAAAGGGGTCTGAAAACCAAAGGGGTCAAATCTTGACTTCATACATCAATGGTCTAGATTTATAGTTTATTGCTCATTGAGTTTATTATTATGTCTAGACCGCTGCGAATAGAGTATGAAAATGCGTTTTATCATGTGATGAATCGCGGCCGAGGGCGTGAAAATACCTTTTTGGGTGATGACGATTTTAAGCATTTTTTATATTGCATTGAGCAAGCAAGCCTTCGCTTTAATATTGAAGTGCATTCTTATTGTTTAATGACCAATCATTACCACCTGCTAATCAAAACCCCTGATGCAAATTTAGGCCGAGCCATGAAGCATATTAATGGCCTTTATACTCAATACTTTAATAGAGCACATAACACAGATGGTGCTCTGTTTAGAGGGCGCTACAAAGCGGTGCTTGTGGATGCTGATAATTACTTACTCCATGTTAGCCGTTATATACATCGTAACCCTATAGAAGCAAGTACACCGCTAGTCGATGAACTCATTGACTATAAATGGTCTAGCTACTCAGCCTTCATCAAAAAAGCGGCGACACCGAAATGGTTAGTTCGAGACTTTATATTTTCGCTTCAAGGAAAAAAGCGTAAATATGCTGCGTACAAACAGTTTGTTGAATATGAAAATAATAAAGAAATAAGCGCTTTTTATAGTGCTAAAAAGTTATTGTCGGTTTTAGGTTGTGAGGACTTTATTGAAAGTATAAAAGACTACATTGCCAAGCCTGATAGCGAAAGAAAGCTTGTTAGTAAAAATCACTCAGCAGATGATGTTATAGCTTACTTAGCTCAATATTTTAATGTTGAAGTTAATGAGATTATAACGGTTAAAAAGGGGCGAAAAGAGAAAAATTTACCACGCTGGTTTGCTATTAAATTATGCCAAGATTTAACGGAATTAAATTTGCAGGCTCTAGCAGCTGTTTTTAATGTTGAGCATTATTCGGCGATATCGAAAGCTGTAGGTAGGTTGAATAAATTAATGGTTGAAGATGAAAAGGTTAAATTACAATTGGAAAAACTTCGAGATTGTTTGATGTCTGAAGTCAAGATTTGATAATCATA
>NZ_DJHW01000052.1:0-26774 GCF_002433295.1 Pseudoalteromonas sp. UBA6610
CAGAAATGGTTATTGAAAAAGCAAAACGTTTAGTTGAGCACAAAAAAGATGTGGTTATCTTGCTTGATTCAATCACCCGTTTAGCACGTGCTTACAACACCGTGATTCCTTCATCAGGTAAAGTACTTACCGGTGGTGTTGATGCTAACGCATTGCACAAGCCTAAGCGCTTCTTTGGTGCTGCACGTAATGTTGAAGAAGGCGGTAGCTTAACGATTATAGCTACAGCTCTTATCGACACGGGCTCTAAAATGGATGAAGTTATCTACGAAGAGTTTAAAGGTACCGGTAACATGGAACTACACTTAAATCGTAAGATTGCTGAAAAGCGTGTATTCCCTGCCATCGACTTTAACCGCTCTGGTACGCGTCGTGAAGAACTACTTACTAAGCCAGATGAGCTACAAAAGCTGTGGATTTTACGTAAGATTGTTCATGAAATGTCAGAGATTGATGCAATGGAATTCTTAATTGATAAGCTTTCTATGAGCAAAACGAACGATGAATTCTTCGATTCAATGAAACGCCAATAAGCGCGTTTTCGTTACATAAAAAAAGCGCCTAGGGCGCTTTTTTTATGTGTAAACGACTAATACCAATCGGCTTAGATATTTAGCCTTTCTAGCATGCGAAATAAAGCGTCAATGGCGTTATAAATTTCTTATGTAGAGCAACTTCGTGTCAAAATTCATGCCTTCTTACCACTCTATTTATCTGTCGCTATAAATGTCTAATAACCTAACACGATTGGTATAATTAACTCTCGTTATATTTTTTAAGTACCCGCTGTAATTCATCTACAAGCTTTTGAATGTGCTCTTTACTTTGGCTTTGTTTATTGAGTAAAGCCATATCGAGATTTTTAGCGGCCTTGGCAATATCGTCTAACGCAAACATTTGCGCAGCACCTAAAATACGATGGCTGTCTTTTTGTAGTGCCTCTAGGTCATTACTATTATGGTGCTGACTTATGGTTTCGCTTTCAAACGTGAAGCTTTGCTTAAAACTTGTTACTAAGTCGCTCATGTCTATCTTAGCTGTATAGGCTGCCTCTTGTTTTGCTTCACCTAAATGCTGGGCAAGGGTGTTATAAAACGCGTTTTTATCTAATGGCTTACCTAAATACCCTGTAAACCCTAGGGCAAGATAATCATCAACTTCATGGCTCATTGCATTGGCCGTTAAAGCAAAAATAGGCGCTTGAAAGCCGCACTGTTGCAACAACGAAAACGCAGCACGCCCGTCCATAACAGGCATTTGTATATCAAGCAGCACGAGGTCAGGGTATATTTGTAGGCACTTCTCAACCGCTTGCTCACCATTTTCTACCGCAATAACTTCAAGCCCCATTGAACGTAAATAACGACTTATGAGTCTGCGATTGTCGGGATGATCCTCAGCCAAAACTACGCGCCCGGTTAACTGCTTAACCTGTTCAGCGGCGCTTACATGTTCGTACTCATCTAACTCTTTTTCGACCTCTACACAGGGTAAAAACAGCGAAAACTGACTTCCGCGTTTAAACTCACTTTGTACGCTAATGTAGCCGCCCATCATAGAGGCTAACTGTTGAGACAAACTAAGCCCTAACCCGGTGCCACCAAAGCGGCGACTAATACTGTTATCGGCTTGGCTAAAGCATTCAAATATTTGTTTTAGCTGTGATGAATTCATGCCAATACCGGTGTCTTTAACTATAAAAACAAGCCCTTGCTCGGTTTTGTTTAAAGACACAACTACCTGCCCCGCCTGCGTAAACTTAACGGCATTAGCACATAAATTAATGAGTATTTGTTTCACCCGCATTAAATCAAGCTTGGTATAAAACGCATTGCCTACATGATTATCAAAACGGATTTGTAAATGCTTTGCCTTAGCCTGCGTAATAAACATGGCATGTACATCGCTAACTAGCTGCACTATGTCAAAGCACGAAATATTAAGCTCTAATCTGTTTGCTTCTATTTTACTTAAATCGAGTACGTCATTAATTAAACTTTTTAAGTGATCGCTATGTCGTTGAATTATTTTTAATTCGTCTTGTAGGTTTTCAGGCTCGTACAAACCATTAATTAAATCATCTGTTTGGCCTAAAATAGCGGTGAGCGGGGTTCTAATTTCATGGCTAATATTTGCCAAAAACTGGCTTTTAACATCATTTGCTTCTCGTAGCTCTTGGGCAATAGCTTGTAGCTCTGCTGTACGCTGCGCGACTTGTTCTTTTAATAACTGCTTGGCACGCTTTTCGGCGCCTCGACGATAAAGTGCGGTGCCCGTTACAATTACTAAAAATAATAAAACAAAAATAAAAACCGTAAGCTGCGAACGTTGGCTCATTTTTAACTTTTGTACTTTTCGTTCTTGCTTCAGCTTTTGAATTTCTTGATTTAACTGAGTAGCTTTAAATTGATTTTGTAATACAGCTAAGGCGCTGGTAATTGTTTCGCTATTTATACCGCGCTGCTCTGCTACAAACTTTTCGTGCAGAGTTAATGCCTCAGCGTAGTTGCCTTTGCTTGCCTCTAGGAGCGAGCGTGTACCAAAAGCATCGCGCTTTATACGCACACTATTATATTGTGTGGCCAAATCGGTTGCTTTATCTAAGCTTTTTTGCGAATCAGCAAGCTCACCTCTCACAAATTGTATTTTAGCCAGTGCATGTAAGGCGTTGAGCTCTAAACTGTGATTAGCAATTTTAAGGGCATTTTGTACCCCCAATTTAGCTTGCTCGTAGGCAACATCCACGTTATTAAGAATTAAATTGATGTTTGCTAAATTAGTATATTGGGTAGATAACTTATTATAATCATTGGTAGAAATATAATAGCGCAGTGCCATTTGGTAATAATGCAGCGCTAAATCAAATTGCGAACTTTCGTAGTAAGCAACCCCTAAATTATTGTTAACTTGCGCTATACCGCTGGTATCAGCTAATTTTTGATAAACTTTAAGTACTTCTTTATAAAATAAAATGGCGCTTTCGTAACGCGATAACCTAATGTACACCCCTGCTATATTTAGCAAAATATCAGCTTGGTCTTGAGCACTGCCCTTTTTCTCATAAATCTCTTTTGCTTTTAAATAATATTCGAGCGTTAGCTCCATATTATTCATTTCGAAGTACGCTAAACCAATATTACTTAGCAGGTTTGCAAGCTCTACTTGCTTATTGTTTTTTTCAACAATCACCATGGCGCGGCTATATTCAACAATAGCTTGCTGAAAATACCCCTGAAAATAAAACACAACGCCTTGCATTTTAATGGCTCTAAAGTGCATATCTGGTAGGTAGTTTAAGGAGGTGTGCTGTTCTAATTTTTTAAAATACAACAGGGCATTTTCAAAATCATCTGAGGAGAAGGCTAAATCGGCAAGTTCAGAATACACACTGACCTTTTGGGATTCTGTGATATTTTTTGCTTCAAGCAGCGCATTACCGAGCGTGAGTTTTACGTCCCACTGCTGCTCTTTTTTAAATTCATCAAATAAAGATACACTATTTTGAGCAAAGCTTGGCAGTATGAACACACAACATAAAACAAATAAAAGGCACTTCAATTTGCCTTGCATAATATTATTCCTTCAAACTTTAGCTTTAGTCAGTGTAATCTTTATTGAAGATACACAACAAAACGAGTGCAAACAATGCTTAACCCCCTGATTGATGAGATTTTTGAGCTACTTTTAACTCAGCGTGTTTGGAAAGTTCATACCTTAGCTGCAACGCTCGCTCAACAAGGGGTGTTACCACCTTTAGATGCAAACCCTGAGCAAAATTTATTTAAAAAGAATTTTTTAATTATGAATGCTTTATTTGAGCTACAAACACAGCTATTACCCAAGCACTTAATTATATCGTCATTACATATTGAACTTACAGAGCCAAGTAGCAATGTAGCAACGCAGTCCCATTTAAAAAGTTACTATTTAAACTGGGAAAACTACGACACCAGTGCCAAAGACATAGAGGCATTATTAGATAGTTTTTGGCAGCAATTTAACCCACTAATAAAGCAACCAGTTGGGCAAATTGAGCCATTACTTAAGGCTTGGCAACTACCGCCAAACTTTAGCCTGGCTATGCTACAAAAGCGCTGGCGGCAATTGGCATTAAAACATCATCCCGATAAGCAAACTGGGAGTGCATGTAAATTTAGACAAATAAGAGCCGAGTATGAGCAGCTAAAGCTAGCTGCTCAAAACAGGTAATTAACGGGTAAGGCGACGGGCACGAATTTTACGCCCTTTAATATTGCCCTCGGTTAATTTACGTAGCGCAGGTTTTGATGCATTGCGCTCAACGGCTACAAAGGCAACGTTATCGAGTACATTTATTTTACCTACTTGGCGTCCTGCAACACCATCTTTGCCAGTAAGTGCACCTAAAATATCACCAGCGCGCACTTTTTGCTTTTTGCCCGAGTCGATCATTAGGGTAACCATTTCAGGCTTGTAAGGCGGCTTTTCTAATAAACTAAAAGCAGGCATTGGCTCTGGCAAAAAGTCTCGTTCGTAATGGTCGCCTATTTGCGCCACTTTAAACTGCTCAGCCTCACCGTAAATAGAGCATGCAATGCCTTTTTTACCCGCTCGGCCTGTACGCCCTACACGGTGCACATGGGTTTGTGGGTCGTGTGCTAAATGGTAATTTATTACCATGTCCATGTCGTCAATATCTAAGCCACGCGCGGCAACATCGGTAGCAACTAATATTGAGGCACTTTTATTAGCAAAATGAATTAACGTACGTTCGCGATCACGCTGCTCTAAATCACCGTGCAACGCCACTGCGCTAAAGCCTTCACTTGCTAAATCATCACAAACTTGTTGTGTTTCTACCTTGGTATTACAAAAAACAACACAGCTTTGTGGTGTAAATTTAAGTAGCAATAACTTAAGCGTTGAGTAGCGTTGTTTGTTGTTATCCATTTTGTAAAAGTATTGTTTTATAGTGCTTTTTTCTTGCTCTTCTTCTACTTTTATCATCTCTGGATTTTTTAATACGCGCTTTGCAATAGCTTCAATTGCACGCGGAAAGGTTGCACTAAATAACAACGTTTGACGATTTTGCGGTATACACTCAATAATTGCATCAAGGGTATCTTGAAAGCCCATATCAAGCATTTGATCTGCCTCATCAAGTACCAGCGTTTCAACATCGTCTAAACGCAGTGTGCCTTTACGAATATGATCGTCCACTCGCCCAGGTGTACCCACAATAATGTGCGCGCCATGTTCAAGCGAGCCTATTTGTGGGCCAATTGATACACCACCACATAGCGTTAATATTTTAATATTGTGAATACCGCGGGCAAGTTTGCGCATTTCTACCGCCACTTGCTCAGCCAGCTCGCGCGTTGGACAAAGTACAAGCGATTGAATACGAAAACGTTTTACATTTAATTTAGCTAACACACCTAAACTAAAAGCAGCAGTTTTACCTGAACCGGTTTTTGCCTGTGCAATAATGTCTTTACCTTCAAGTACAGGTGGCAGGCTTTGCGCTTGTACAGGCGTCATTTGCGAGTAGCCAAGTGTTGATAAATTATCAACTAAACCAGCAGGTAAAGCCAAAGATGAAAATGCAGTAGAAGTCACAATAAATTCCAAAATAATAAAAACAACACAGGGCTTAGCCCCAAAATATGGCTCTATAATAGCAGAATTCAGGTTAGGCAACCATTAATACCCGATGTGCATTATTTTACGATGCGTTAATCCTTGTTAATAAAAAAGTTGCAAATGATACTAGTTTTCATTAAGATCCTCGAAAAATTTTAACACCCTAACACTGGATGTAATTGATGAAACTAAACTCACTGTACGTAGCACTTGTTGGTGCCATTAGCACAAGCGCCTTTGCCGCCCCTACTGACTTAGAGCGAATTGAAGTTAAAGGTAGTTATTTTAACGACTACAAAGTCGACAACGCCAACGGAGCAATGAGAACATCAGCGTCATTGTTAGAAACAGCGCAATCAGTCACTGTTATTAGCGATACAATCATTAGCGAGCAATTAGCAACGACCCTTGGCGAAGTACTTACTAACGATGCAAGTTTAACTGCCGGCTCTCAACAACGTAACCGTGAAGTATTTAACTTACGCGGCTTTGAACTTAGCTCATCGACAGGCTACTTACGCGACGGACACCAACATTGGTCTCACTACCAGCAACCGATTGAAATTCTACAACAAGTAGAAGTTATTAAAGGTCCATCAAGTATTTTATACGGACAATCAGGCCCAGGTGGCTTGATAAACATGGTGACAAAAAAGCCTACGGCAACTACATTATTTAACGCCAGCGCAGATGTAGACCAACACGGCTCTACCCGCTTTATGCTAGACGCAGCTGGTGCACTTACCGACGCTGAAGATTTACGTGCACGCGGTATTTTAGTAAAACAAGATGTTGATTACTGGCGCGAATACCAAAACGGCGAAAACCGTGAACGCGACCGTTTTTTAGGTGCTGTAATTGTTGATTACGATTTAAGCGACAACGCATTAGTACGTGTACATTACGACCGCACAGACGACGAAGCAGGCCTTGATACAGGTGCATGGATAGATGACAACGCCAATGTGATTGGCGATGACAAAACCATTCGCGATATGTCTTGGGCATTTACCGACATAACAGTAGAAAACTTAGGCGTAGATTTTGAAGTGTACTTAAACGATCACTGGCAAGTTAAGCTTGGTTACAACGAGCAAACATTTGAGCGCCAGCGTTTTGAGTCTGCACCTCGTAAGCCAAGCACATTCGTAGAAGGCGATAGCTATGAGTCACGCCCTTACGACCGTTTTGACGATTGGCAGTTTAAAACCGCATTTATTGATTTTGTTGGCGAATTTAAAACCGGTAGTTTACAACATCAGTTTTTAATTGGTGCAAACTCGCTAGATTACTATTACGGACAACGCCGTACATCAGCAGAGTATTTTGATTTTGCCGCTGGCCAAAACGAGCCAAGCCGCCCAACAGTAAGCTATAAATCAGATGATACTATTAGCGAAACTGAATACGACTACTACGGTATTTACGTTCAAGACTTAATTACTTTCTCGCCACAGTGGCAAGTATCATTAGGTGGCCGTTACGATGAGCAAAATAGAGAAGGCGCAGATAACGAGTCGTTCGTACCAAAAGTAGGTGTGCTTTATCACCCTAACCCTTCTGCGACTATTTATGCTAGCTACTCAGAAGGTTTTGAGCCACAAGGTAGCGATACATTAGTAAGCGAAACTGACATCAACAACGGTATGAAGCTTGATGCTGTTACCTCTGAGCAAAAAGAGATTGGTGTTAAATGGCAACTATTTGATGACCGCCTAATGTTAAGCGGTGCTGTATTTGATATTAGCAAAAAAGGCACCTTAGTAACCGAAGCACTTGAAGTGCCAGTCGGCGAATTTACCTCTGAAACAAACCAAGTAGGCGAGCAACGCCATAAAGGGCTTGAGCTAAGCGCGCAAGGTGCAGCTACCGATCGCTTATTTGTTATGGCATCAACTATGTACTTAGATGCAAATTTTGAGCGTGACGAAGACCTACAAGGTAAACGCCCTACTGATGCTCCTAAATGGTCTGCATCACTTTGGACACGCTATGAGTTAAACGACACCATTGCATTTAATGCCGGTGCATTTTATGAAGGTGAGCGCTTTGCCGATAGTGCAAACACAGTAGTAAAAGATGCTTACACACGAGTAGATGTAGGTGCAACTTACAAACTTAAAGTAAGCAAAACCGATGTAAACCTTCGTTTAAACATTGAAAACCTATTAGACGAAAACTACTTAGGCGGCGGTGGCTTAAACAACGTTACCGTGGGTGAAGGCACAAATGTACGCCTAGCAGCTCAATTTAGCTTTTAAGTTATAAAACTTATACTTATAAAGCCCGCACAATAATAATTGTGCGGGCTTTTTACTGCCTATTAAAAACACCACTGCATTCATCTCATCTATTTTTTAAAGCCTTTAAAAAGTGCTCTAATACACTTAATTATAAAAAGGCTTACTCTATATGAAAAAAATTATTACAGCGCTACTAATGACTAGCAGCCTCAGCGTTAGCGCAAACAATGCAGAATTCACCACAACGCAATTACAACAGGTTGATGAGGTGCGCACCGCTGCACTTAAAAGCCATTTAAGCTACGAGCTACTCGAGTCACTCACAACAGAAGTTGGCCCTCGCTTACCCGGCACTGAAAACGATAAAAAAGCAGTAGCATGGGCTAAAGCAAAATTTAACGAACTTGGTTTTGATAAAGTATGGCTTGAAGAAGCAACATTTCCAAAATGGCGCCGTTATAGCGAAAGCGGAAAAATACTCACCCCAAGTGAGCAACCTCTGCATTTAACTGCGCTGGGTAATAGTGTAAGCACACCCGATGATGGCATTAGTGCACCGGTTGTGTTGTTTGAAACATTGGATGAGCTAATTGCAGCACCAGCAAATAGCTTAGAAGGTAAAATTGCCTATATTAATTACCGCATGAACCGCGACATAGACGGCAACGGTTACGGCCCCGCAGTAAAAGCACGTGCCACAGGCGCAATTGAAGCTGCAAAAAAAGGCGCGGTTGCTTACATGATGCGCTCAGTGAGCACAGCTCACCATCGCTTTGCTCACACTGGTGGTAGTTACTATAAAGAAGGGGTTAAAAAAATACCTAACGTAACTATTGCCAACCCTGATGCGGATCAAATAGCGCGCTTAGTGGCCTTAAACAAAAAGGTAACGGTTAATATAAATGTACAAACACAAAGCCTAGGAGAAGGCACAAGCTATAACGTTATAGGCCAATTTAATGGCACCGAAAACCCAGAACAATATGTGTTAATTGGTGGCCACCTAGACTCGTGGGATTTAGGCACTGGCGCATTAGATGATGGTGCAGGTGTTGCGCTAACAATGGCTGCGGCTAAACACATTAGCGATGTTAAACGCCCTAAGCGCAGTATTCGTGTTGTACTGTTTGCAGCAGAAGAGCTTGGACTTTGGGGTGCAAAAGCTTACTTTGCACAACACAAAAGTGACTTACACAATATAGTTGCAGCTGCTGAGTCGGACTTTGGCGCCGATGTAGTATATGGTTTTGAGTCAAATGTTAATGCGGCTTCTCTGCCAGTAGTGCGTGCCATAGCAAAAGAGTTGGCTGCGTTAAACATTGAGTACATTGGTAAAAACCAGGCTAACGGCGGGCCTGATTTAATCCCATTAAAAAAAGCGGTGTCGGCACCTATATTTGAGTTGGCCCAAGATGGCACTGATTACTTTGATTACCATCACACAGCTGATGACACACTCGATAAAGTAACGCCTGCTAAACTGCGCCAAAATACCGCTGCGTATGCTGTATTTGCGTTAATGGCAGCAGATGCCAAAACAACAATTCAACCGAAAGCGCTGACTAACTAATAACTGACATACTTACTTACAGTTTGTCGCTTTGATAAACGCACTCCTTGTTTTACCTTTATATAAATTAAATAAAACAAGGAGTGTGCGGGCATGTTGCTTTTCAATACGAGTCAGTCGTTTCCTCATTTTGCACAAACACAGTGCTGCCCTAACTGCCATAGCCACGCCTATCATCTAATAAACCAAAGTCGTTTTTTACGCTTTACGGTTATTCCTGTTCTACCTCTAGCGCTAAACTATAAATACGAATGCTATCAATGCGGCCATAATGCGCCTGTAAAATTAAAGCAGTTACCGATGTTTGAAATTTTCACTCTACCTAAATACTTTATAGGGGTATTTTTAGCGTTATGGGTGGGGCTATTTTTTTACCAACAACACGCTGTAGCGCAAGCGCAAAAGCAAAGCTACTTAACTAACCCTAAAGCCTACGATACGTATTTAGTACACGCTGATAAATTTACTCATGAGCCCTGGACACTCACCAACTTAAAAGTTGCGCAAGTTTTAAGTTTTGACGAGCAGTTTATTACGTTTCAAGTAAGTAACTACAGCTATAAGCGCAACAAAGGCATTACTACTGCAATGCGTACCAGCTTATTGGTACAAACAGGTTACTTCTCAGATGACAAAATTACTTTGCCTCGTAGCGAAGTAAAAAGACTATACAACGACGGGGTGATTTACGACGTACTGCGCCCTTCGGCAAACAGTTTATATGGTGGTTTTGTAATGTTTCCGCCAAAACCAAAACCGCTATATAAAGGCTTAAAGCTCGACAAAAATAACCAACAGGGCATTACGTATTTTAAAAACGGACAGTATAGCGATGCGCTTGAGAGTTTTACTCTAGCCGCAAATGCCGGCTCGCAATGGGGGCAGCTCAATCTTGCGCAAATGTACCGAGATGGACAAGGCGTAACTCAAAATGTACAAACAGCAAAACATTGGTATGAGCAGGCAATAGCGCAAGGTAATAGCAAAGCGAAAATAGAATTAGAGGAAATGTGCAATAAAGCAAACTGCAAATAAAAAATGGCCAGTTTAACTGGCCATTTTCAATCTTCATTCATACTTATAATTAGAAAGTCATATGCTCATCTAAAAAGTTAAGTACTTGCTTGTAGTAGCGCGTTCTGTGCTCTGCTTTATAAAAGCCATGCCCTTCATCTTCAAGTAACTCGTATATGTAAGGATGGTTTTCTTTTTTTAGCGCTGCAACTAAAGACTCAGCTTGCTCAATTGGTGCTCTTTCATCCTGCCCACCATGTACAATTAAAACTGGCGCTTTAAGCTTGTCTATGTTGTAGCTAGGTGAAAAACGCTTTAACAGTGCCTCATCAGTACCAAGCGCGCTTTTAAGATAGCGCTGTCCACGGTCACGTTCAGAGATATCGCCTTCTTCAAACATTAGCGGTAAATCGTACACCCCAACTACACCAATAGCACACTGAAACATATCAGGTTCTAAAATTGCACTTTGTAGTGCCGAATAGCCGCCAAAACTAGCGCCCATTATACAAATATTATCTTTATTTACAGTACCTTGCTCTATTAAGTATTTTACACCGTCAATAATGTCGTATTGTATTTCAGCACCCCATTTTTTATGTCCGGCATGTTCAAAGTTGCGACCAAAGCCACCAGAGCCTCTAAAGTTAACTTTTAGTACTGCAATGCCTCTACTGGCTAATAGCTGAGCTTCGCTCTCATAGCCCCACCAATCTCTTGGTCCATGAGGCCCACCGTGAGGCATAACAACTAAAGGTAAGTTTTTCTCATCAGTATTATTAGGGATGGTTAAATATCCGTATATTGTTAAGCCATCACGCGCTTTATAATTTACAGGTTTGGTTATAGCCATTTCACTTGGCTTGATCCAGCTTTTAGTCGCAAACAAAAAGCGTAAGCTATTCTTTTTGGCATCGAACAAGTAGTAGCTGCCAGGGTTAGTATCGCTTGACGCAAAGATAATACTCTTCTCACCATCTTCAGTACTACTAACAAGCTGAACTTGCTGCCCTTGAAGGGATTGTATTAATGCCTTTAAGCGCTCACTTTTATGTGAATTATTTATAAAGGAATAGGCAGGATAGCCAAGCTCATTTTCAATTGCGAATAATTCTTTAGAAACTTCATCTACCCACACTTTTTTTGGAGAGACCTGTGGTTCTTTATGCAAAAGCTCAAACTTTTTACTCTCTAAATTTAGTTTATAAAGCCCCTTTGCTTCGCCATTTTCTGACGCTGTAACATAAACAGAAGCACCGGTACTATCAAACGCATGGAGGCTAATATCAGTGTATTTTAACTCTCCTAAATCAAGCTGTTGCCATTCACCACCTGACTTCTCACGGGTATAAATTTTTTGATTAATATAATCATCGTTTGAAACAGCAACACGCACATTACCATCATGATCTGTTAAAAAGCCTGCCATTTTTGATGGTGAGCGAGCGACTCTTTTTCGCTTTCCGCTGTAAATATCAACTTCATAAACTATTGTATGCGGCTCATTTGAAGCGCTCCATGGGTAGGTTAGGATCAGCATTTTACGCCTATCATGAATAAGCGGGTCTAGTACATAAGAAGTACCAAGTATGGGTGTCGCTTTTTTTATACGGGTTCCTGTTTGCATTTCACCTTGGTAACCCACTAAATATTTGCCTCGGCTACCATCAGCATTTACACCAAAAAGCTCACCATGAAATTCGGGATGATCTTTCCAGCCTTTAATGTACTCTTTAGCCAGTACAATTCTTTCATTGTTAACCCAATAATAATTACCAACCTGGGCATCATTAGGAAACCTAATTGCATGACTTACTTTAAATGTATCAGTGCTTAGCACCATTAATACATTTTTTCCTTCAGGGCGAGTAATTACAGCTAAGTATTTTCCATCAGGTGAAATTTTCACACCTGCAAACTCTATATCTTTACTAAAGCTTTCTATCGGTACCAAGTCGTTACTTGCTGTAGTATGAGAGCTAAAAATACTAGCCAGCAATAAAGACAGACAAGCCAAAAACTTATTCATTAAAGTTCCTTTTATTTATTTTTGATTGAGCTTTTATGTTACATACTTTTAACAAAAATATACACCATACTTCTTCCCTTTATGTAAACAGGCGTAAATTAATAGGGTTATAAATCTAATGCTTAGGGTTAGTAAGCTTACTCCAAACTAAATGCAGAATAACAATGCATAGCCCTGCTACTACTCCTAGTAATCCGTCAAATATAAGGGGGGCTAATGTTTCGCCGGTGCCATTTAATAACGACTTGCCTATGGCTATTACTTCTAATTGCCAATGATGTAGTAGCTCAATACCGTGGGATAAAATGCCGCCACCGACTAAAAACATGGCTACTGTGCCGGCAAAGGCTAAAAATTGCATAAGCCTTGGTGCTGCAGCTAATAACCCCTTACCAAGCATCTCTTTAAATTTATTAGCCGACACCTTTGATTGATTAAGCAAATACAAACCCGCGTCATCAAGCTTTACAATACCGGCTACAAGGCCGTATACACCTATGGTCATTAATACGGCTATAACACACAGTACAAGCGCCTGATTTACAAGTGTGGCACCTGCAACCGTTCCTAAGGTGATCACTATAATTTCGGCTGAGAGAATAAAGTCGGTGCGTATGGCTCCTTTTACTTTTTGCTTTTCATACTCAGCTGGGTCTAATTGTTGCGACTCATCAGCCTCTTTTTCGGGGTGAGGTAAAAACCCAGCAAATACTTTCTCAGCGCCTTCAAAACATAAAAATAAGCCACCGATTATTAGCAGCGGGGTTATTAACCAAGGCAGCCATACACTTATGAGCAATGCACCAGGCACCAAAATGGCTTTATTTAAAAATGAGCCCTTTGCCACAGCCCAAACTACGGGTAATTCGCGGTCGGCTGTAACCCCTGTAACTTGCTGAGCATTAAGAGCTAAGTCGTCACCAAGTACACCGGCTGTTTTTTTAGTAGCGACTTTACTCATTGTGGCAATGTCATCAAGTAAGGTGGTTATATCATCAAGTAATGTTAAAAGGTTAATGCCTGCCATGTTGCTTCCTAGCTAAAAAATAATGCTATCAACATAGCGTAATCCGTAATTTTCACCAACGGTTAATTTTGCTTTGTTATGCTGATTAAACGCACTGATTTTTATCAATGGCAAACTTACTTAGGGGATATAAATGAAAGCATTGGTGGTTATTTTTACAAGCATGCTGGTTTTATCAGCCTGTAGTAATGAGTCTAAAAGTACCCACTACTTATGCAACGAGCGCGTAGTAGAATTAGCCCACCAAGGAGCGGGGGCAACACTTACTTTAAATGAGCAAACATATACACTTAATAAAGAGCCGAGCGCATCAGGGGTAAAGTATATTAATGAGCGAGTGCTATTTTGGTCTAAAGCCGATGAAGCCATGCTGATTGTTTCAGGTAATAAATACCACTGCCAACTTCAACAAGCCGACGCCTTATAATTTTGCCGTTCGAGATTTAAACTTTTTCTTTTTTCTCATCGTAATAAATAGCCTGTTTTTACGCTAAACAACTGCACATGCATTTGTTGTTTAGTTGGGTATAATACTTTCACTTTTTGCTTAGTAGCGGCCTACCATGAAATATAAAGATTTACGTGATTTTATCGATTTGCTTGAAAAAAAAGGCGAACTTAAACGTATTACTCAAGAAATCGACCCGTATCTTGAAATGACCGAAATAGCCGACCGTACATTACGTGCTAAAGGCCCCGCATTATTGTTCGAAAACCCAAAAGGTCACAGTATGCCTGTGCTTGCAAACTTATTTGGTACTCCTAAGCGCGTTGCTATGGGCATGGGCCAAGAAGATGTAAGCGAGCTGCGTGAAGTTGGCAAGCTACTCGCTTTTTTAAAAGAGCCCGAGCCACCAAAAGGGATTAAAGAAGCACTAGGGCAAATTCCGGTATTTAAACAAGTACTCAATATGCCGGCTAAAGAAGTTAAAAAAGCACCGTGCCAACAGGTTGTTCTAGAAGGTGACGAGGTAGATTTAGCTAAGTTACCAATACAGCACTGCTGGCCTGGAGATGCCGCCCCCCTGATTACTTGGGGTTTAACTGTTACCAAAGGGCCTTATAAAAAGCGCCAAAATTTGGGTATTTACCGCCAGCAGCTATTAGGTAAAAATAAAATAATTATGCGTTGGTTATCGCATCGCGGTGGCGCACTCGATTTTCAAGAATGGTGTAAAGAAAACCCTGGCGAACCGTACCCGGTTTCGGTTGCATTAGGAGCAGATCCTGCCACTATTTTAGGTGCGGTGACACCTGTGCCAGACACGTTAAGCGAATATGCCTTTGCTGGCTTACTGCGCGGTAGTAAAACCGAAGTGGTTAAGTCTATTTCAAATGACTTACAGGTCCCTGCCAGTGCCGAAATAGTACTTGAAGGCTACATTATGCCTGGCGAAATGGCTCCCGAGGGGCCATATGGCGATCACACTGGTTATTACAATGAAGTTGATGATTTTCCTGTGATGACAGTGACCCATTTAACACACCGTAAAAACCCAATTTACCACAGTACATTTACCGGCCGTCCACCTGATGAGCCAGCTATTTTAGGTGTGGCATTAAACGAAGTGTTTGTGCCTATATTGCAAAAGCAGTTTCCAGAAATCGTCGACTTTTATTTGCCACCCGAAGGCTGCTCTTACCGTATGGCCGTGGTAACCATGAAAAAACAATACCCAGGCCATGCTAAGCGCGTAATGATGGGCGTATGGTCGTTTTTACGTCAGTTTATGTACACTAAGTTTGTTATTGTTTGCGATGATGATGTAAATGCCCGTGACTGGAACGATGTTATTTGGGCCATCACTACCCGTATGGACCCTGCGCGCGACACTACATTAATTGAAAACACGCCAATAGATTACCTCGATTTTGCATCGCCGGTATCTGGGCTTGGCTCAAAAATGGGCATGGATGCAACAAATAAGTGGCCAGGTGAAACCGACCGCGAATGGGGCGAGCCAATTGTCATGGATAAAGCGACAAAAGATCGTGTTGACGAAATTTGGCAAAGCCTCGATATACTTTAAGCACGCTTAGTGAATATAAACAGGCTATAAAATAACCCCGCAGATATGTTAATATTGCTCCACTTAACTGCATATCTGCGTAAACGCTGCTAAAAGGTAAAAAATGCAAACATTAAAAGCTGAAGTTGTTGCCATCAGCCCACTTACAGAATTTGTTCATAAAGTAATTTTAAAGCCTCAACAACCTGTTACGTTTGAAGCTGGCCAATACATGCAACTTGTACTTGGCGAAAAAGACAAGCGCGCATTTTCGATTGCAAGTCGTCCATCGCAATGTGATGAAATAGAGCTTCATATTGGCGCATCTAAAGCCGATTCATACGCAATGCAATCGCTTGAGCATTTGCGTAATGCGCATCAAAATAATACACCGGTAGATATAGAAGCTGGCCTTGGTGTATCGCAACTACGTCTACAATGCGAGCGCCCTATTATTTTATTGGCTGGCGGCACTGGTTTTTCTTATGCAAAATCAATGGCTGATCACTTAGCTGAAATTAACTGCGACCGCCCGGTACTATTTTACTGGGGTGTTAAAGAAGAGTCTGCATTGTATGCTCACAGCGAAATGCAAGCATGGGCAGAGAGTAACGAGCACTTTAAATTTATTCCTGTTGTAGAAAACCCATCTGCTAATTGGCAAGGCCACACTGGGTTTGTACACAAAGCAGTCATGCAAGATATTGTGTCGTTAGAACCTTACGACATTTATATGGCTGGTCGCTTTGACATGATAGGCATTGTCCGTGATGACTTTATTGCTCACGGCGCTGTTCGCGAAAACATGTACGCCGATGCATTTGCGTTTATAAAATAAATTTTTATTTATAATACAAAGGCGCCCCACGGCGCCTTTGTTATTTCTATCAAATTAAAGCTATTAATTGGTATAACCTATTGCTTTAATCAGTATAAACAATTTCCTAAATTCCTATCTATAAACCATACTTTGTATAGAACATCAGCGGGAGAGACCCAAATGTTAAATACAAAAGTAAAAGATTTTATGCAACGTAAGTTGCCACACATTACCCCAAATACCGAAATGACCACCGCCATTAGTGAGCTGCAAAAGTTTAACTTATTAGGTGCACCAGTATTTGATGACAATAAATCGCTGGTTGGTTTTATATCTGAGCAAGAGCTGTTAAAACCATTAATGCGAAGCAGCTATTTTTGCGATGGCGTTGTAAAAGTTTCGCAGCTTATGCAAACCGAGGTTGTAACCGTTAATGCCGATACCAACATTATCGAGCTTGCAGAGCAAATGAAAACAGGAAAGCCAAAAAACTACCCCGTTGTTGAGGGTGATACCGTGATAGGGCTGATTGGTCGAAGCGATGTATTAAAAGCACTGTTTGATAATTACGTGAGCTGCCAAACAAAAGTAAGCTAACATAAAAAATGCCGCTAATAAGCGGCATTTTTTGTATTAAGCGTATTTAACGTGCCGCAGCAAGCGCAGTTAATGCGTTTTTATCGCTGTCGCTTAAAAATGCAATCTCTAAGGCATTAGCTTGTGCCTTATGCATATCGGCTTGTGTTAAACCCGCCTTTGGCGCAGCCACTAGGTATTCATGCTCAATTTCAATGCCCTCTACAGCCGGATCGTCGGTATTTATACACGCTAAAATACCGTGATCTAAAAACTGCTTAAGGGGGTGTTTAGCTAAATCGTTTACGGTACTGGTTTGAATATTACTGGTTAAGCACGACTCAATACCAATGCGGTTATCGCGCAGGTAGTCCATTAGTTTAGGGTCTTCAATTGCTTTTACCCCATGGCCTATACGGCTTGCACCTAATTCATTAATGGCTTGCCAAATACTCGCTGCGCCCAGCGCTTCACCGGCATGAATGGTAGCGGCCAGGTAAGCGTCTCTTACTTGCTTAAATTGTTCGACAAAAAGCTCTCCCGGAAAACCAATTTCATCTCCGGCTAAATCAATCGCCACTAAATCATTTTTAAAGGCAAGTAATGCGTCAAGCTCCTGCTGACAAGTTTTAACACCGTAAGTACGCGACATAATACCAATTAAGTTTGCTTTAATATTTGCGCCTTGAGTAGCCGATTTAATACCATCGACCACGGCCTCAACCACCCCTTGCGGGTGTAAGCCTTGGCTTTGTGCCATATAATACGGACTAAAGCGAAGCTCTACATAATCAAGTCCCTGCGCTTGAGCATCTTCTATGTTTTCAACTGCAATGCGTCTACAGGCGTCGTAGTCGCCCAGTACCGTTACCCCCCAGTCGAGCTTTTGTAAAAAAGCCATTAAATCAGGCTCAGGATCAATAACTTGCACATGAGGGATAAGCGCCTCTACGTTATCAGCAGGTAGCGTAATATTAAACTGTCGACCAAGCTCTAGTATGGTTTGCGCACGTACATTGCCATCTAAATGACGATGAATATCTAGCAGAGGTAATTTTTTATTTATCATAATAGCGACTCGGTTAGGTTAAAATTGCGCGCATGATACGCAGGTACAGTTATTTTTCAAGTGTAGAGCAGTTAAAGTAAATATTAGCGGTCATATGTCTGCTTTTTACTCAAAAAGTGAACAAAATTAGGTTTTTGTTCACTTATTTTGATGAGCTAAGTGATGCCAGAGTGTTTTGAATAAGGTATTTGCTTCAATGGGTTTAGTAATATAATTATCCATACCGCTGGCAACTGCTTTTTTAACATCGTCATCGTGGGCATTAGCAGATAAGCCAATAATAGGTAGGTCAAACAAACCAAGTTCATTTCGAATAACTCGCGTGGCTTCAAGGCCATCCATTTTTGGCATTTGTATATCCATAAGCACAATGTCGTAGGTATGCTCTGTCAGCTTTTCAATCGCTTCAAAACCATCATTAGCAATATCAGCAACGCACCCTTTGGTTTTTAAAATAGCGCTCGCGACGTGCTGATTTAATGGGTTATCTTCAACAAGCAATAATTTATAATCTGCAAAAGAAAGCGTACTAACATCTATCTCATCATATTGTTGCTTTATTTGCTCAGCCTTTGGTAGCGGCGAATAAATTGGCAGGCTAAAAGTAAACGTAGAACCGTGCCCTTCGTGGCTTATTAAATCAATTTCTCCGCCCATCAACTCTACAAGCTTTTTGCATATACTTAAACCTAAGCCCGTGCCGCCATATTGACGCGAGGTAGAGCTATCTGCTTGTGCAAACGGTTTAAAGAGCTGTTTTTGTGCCTCTTTACTAATACCAATACCGGTATCGTTAACGCTAAAGTAAGTCATTTTTTTAGATTGCCACACTTTAAGCGTGATGCTGCCTTTGGCTGTAAACTTAATGGCATTATTGATTAGGTTTAGCAAAACTTGTTTTAAGCGTATTGGGTCGGTGTTGATAACCAAGTTACTTGATTTATCGTAATCAAGCATAAATTCTAGCGACTTTGCTTCTATATCAAACTGCAGTAAATTGGCCACTTCTTCACTGAGTGTGCCTACATCAATTGGCTCTTGAATTAAATCAAGTTTGCCTGCTTCCATTTTAGAAAAATCGAGCACATCATTTAATACTCTTAGCAATACGCCCAGTGCCCCATCCGCTTGTTCAATATAACTGCGAGCTTGCTGCCAATCGTTTTGCTGTAGGGCTAAATAATGCAGCCCTTTAATACCATTAATAGGCGTGCGAACTTCGTGGCTCATATTTGCTAAAAACTGGCTTTTTATTTCATTGGCTTCATCGGCCTTTTGCTTTTCTAAGCGTAAAATTTTTGTTTGTTTTGCTACCTGCTCACGTATACGAATATTGGTACCCGTTACCGATATTAAAAAGGTAATAAGCAGCCAAACAAATAACATGCCGGCTATTTGCGCAAGCCAGTAAACTAACCATGACTCTCGTTGCAGTGGCTGATGCAGCTCCACCTGCCACACCCGCTTACCTACCAATAACTTATAGTCTTTTAACGGCAATAGTTGTTGATGATCGGCAATAAAAATAGGCTGTGCATTATTCTCTGTTGTGGTGTCTGTAAAGCTCACTGCAACGCCGTTGTTTTGATCAAATAACACCGCGTTTGATAGTCTTTCTAAACTAACAACGGCTACCACAAAACCTTTAAAATCGTCTTCGGTAATATTGTTGCCAAACACCGGATGAAAAAACAACACGCCGCGCTCAGCTTCGTTTTGTACTAAATTTATTGGCTCACTGATCACCAACTCATTTAACACTTTTGCTTTTATTAATGCAGATCGCCTTACCTCATTTGAGGCAAGATCAAAGCCAATTACGTCTTCATTTCCCGACAAAGGATGTGCGTATTGTACGGGGTAGTAAAAATCTCGTGGGGGTGCGGCCTGCCAACTGCCATCTTTTGCTCTTTCTTTTAAGCTATATTTAGCCAGCTCTGTGTTGTTATTAGCCTCTATATACTGAGCTAGGTTTTCACTTGGTAAGTAGGGCACCCACTCAAATGCTAAAATTTCTTCGCTGTAACTAAGCTGCTTAGAAGTAAACTGCTTAAATTCAGTAAAGCTCACATCGTCACTACTAGAAAAAAAGGTCGCCAGTAAGGCGAGGTGTGCTGTTATTTCGTTAATTTTATTGTTGATAGCATCTTGAGTGGCTAATATTTTCAGCTCTTCTTTTTGAATGTTTTTTTCTTTTTTTACACTGGCCGCGCCATAAAAGCTAATACTTATAACCATATAAATTAACAGTGAGGGCAGTATAACTTGTAGGCGATAATTTACCTGTGAATAGTTAAATGCCGCTAGCATAAGCGGAGTAAAAACAAGCACTCCAATACTATCGCCTATCCACCACGCTATAAACGTATCCCAACCGGCTTGAGACACAATAACGCCATTAAAAATTAATAAGCTGGTGCCTACACCTGCAGCTATAACACAGCACAATGGGCCGGCAACAACGAGGCTTTGAATACAGTGCTTTAAAGAAGATAAGTCGAGTGGTGCTTTAATCACTTTAGTGACCAATTGGCTACCTACCCATGCTTGTAAAGTAGCAGCAAAGGTAACAGCCGCAGCATGCATAAATACACTTAACTGAAATATCGCTGAGGCACTTTCTAAATGAATGAGGTTAGTAAAAAAAGCCCCTAAAACAATACCTAGTAAGCTCTTTCTGCCCCAAATTAAAAAGCCAGCAAGCGCAATTCCCGAAGGCGGCCACACAGCCACTGCGTAGCCATCTATCGCTAATAGTAAATTACTAAAATATCCGGTAAAAAAGTAAGCGCACGCTAAACTTACAGTGACAATGAAAAAGTGTTTCAACCCAATGCTCCCGAATATCAAAGCTGCAAAAGTATAAGTGTAGCCTTTATTGATACAAAACGAGTGCTTTATCGGCTTGTGCGGTATTTTTATAGCTAAGCGCTGCTTGCTGAGCAAATTGCTTTTTGTTTTCGATATTCAAGGCTTTATCAAAAACCTTTGCGGCTAACTCATAATCGCCTTGAGCATTAGCTAAACACGCAAGCGAGAGTAATAATGCGTTGTTTGCATCATCTTTTTTCAGGCGCTCTTGAATACTACTTTGAAGCTTTACAGCCTCTGCCGAGGTGGCGTTACTTAATATATTAGCCAGCTGAGCATGTTGCTCGTCGTGCTTCACCATTTTAATTAAGTCACTTTCAATCGCACTTAACTGACCCACTTTAGCCATTTGCATTAAGTAAGCTGTATTAGCATGAGCTTGTAGCTTTTTAGGAAGTTGTTTATATTTTTCAGTGATTTTATCGCTAGCTTGTGCATTAAAATAGGCATTAAACAGCTGTGTCCACTGCGCATCGTTGAGGACTTTTTTACGAAGTAAACGCGGTAAAAAGTCTTCAAGTGCACTAAAGTGCTGTTGCTGTACAAGTATTTCGGCGTATAGCTTAAGCTCAAGTGCTGTCGCTTTTTTTGAATCGCTGTTAGCACGCATTTGCGATTCTATTGCGCTGCTATCGCCACTGGCTATCCAAAGTTTAGCAACGTTAAGTTGCTGCTCTGGGCTAATTTCAAATAAACGCTCTAGTGCTTTGTCGGTTTGGTTATTAGCAAGCGCTGCTTTTGCTAATAGCGCTAAGCGTATATCTTCAAACTTACTGGGTACACTATTACCTGATAACGTTTGCTCTACAAGCTCGTAATCATCGTTTATCGCACTCCATAAGGCTTGCTCTATAGCTGCTTGCTTTCGCTCTTCGCTACGCGCAAAAAATCCATGTTTAGTGTTATGATAAATCGACAATAAATAGCGCACTAATTTGTAAGTTAAAAACAAAATTGTTGCACTAATTACCGCCATAATACAAAACGATACAATCGTGCCTTCAATCGTGGTGTTGTTAAACGAGATCAGCACATAGCCTTTTTCATCCAGTACAAATGGCGTAATCGCTAAAACTAAAACAATCGCAACAATTAATACTATAAGCCCTATCATTGCGCCCACTCCTTAACCTGCTGTGTACTTTGTAGGTTTACTTCAGGGTTAAAGTTTAATGGCTCTTTTTCTAGGCTAGTTAGTGCATTTATAACCACTTTTGTCGCCTCGTCATCTTGTTTAAAGTACTCATTAACAAGACGCTTTGCCTCACTTATGGCACTAAAATAAATGCTCGCTTGTTTGCTCATTAATGCATCTTGAGCTTGCGTCACATTTAATTTAATACGTTGATTAATTAAGTGGCGCTCCTGATCGGTTAGCAGTGGCTCTATAGCAACCCCTTCGTGCTGACGAATAGTAATAAAGCTATCCACTAGCTTATTCCAGCTATTACTTAGGTTTTGCTGCCAATCGCTTACATCTTCACTCAAGGCATTTTTTTCAATTTCTGTTGCTTCTTGCGGTATGTTAACGGCATTAAATGCAAGGTTATCTATGTTTGATAACACGCTATTAAGCTTTAAGTAAATGGCTTCTGTTGGGATAGGTTTTAAGCTATCTAGTGTTTGAATGTCTTGTGTTATTGCTTGGCGAACTGCAACAGTACCTGGGTGTTCACTCAATAAGGCATCTAAGCGTTTAAGTACAGCGCTGGCACCTTGGTAATCTTTTTCAGCCCACAGTTTAAACTCAGCCATACGTTGTAAGCTGGTTACTTCTTGCGGGTTTAGTAAAGCGCCTTGCTGCTGAGCTTGTTGCAATGCTGCTTTTAATTGTTGCTGGTTACTCTCTGCACTTTCATTAAGCGCAGCTGCCACTTTTTGCTCACTATTGAACAATGCTTGCTGAAGATTAGATTGCGCAGACTTGAGCGCCTGTAACTCTTGTGACAATAACGCGTTTTCTTCTTTTAGTTCATTAACAGCTACATTTTGGGCTTTACCTGCATTGAGTTTTTGGTAAAACTCATACCCCACACCGCACGCTACAGTAAGCGAGATGATCAGCGCAAGGACTGCCACTTTACTTATTTTTTGCTTATTATTCGTCACACTTGGTGCTTTTTCAGCTGCTTTTTTATCTGAAGACATTGTTGGCTTTGCTGAGGTTTTATTATCTGCCGTTACTGGCTTTGACTGTTCGCTCATCTTGCTACCTTGCTGTTTTATGCAGGAAAACATAGCGGTATCGCTTGCCCCTGCGGCAATGTGTATATTAGCCGAGCTTACCTGTTGCTGTTGTAAATAAGCGGCTATACGCTCGCTAGCAACATAAAATCGGCACTGTTGTAACCACTGTAACTGTTGTTCAGTCAGGTTATTAAATATTGCATCAACTGCTGCATTACTGGTTATGACTATACCTTGTACTTTCAGGCTTTGCCAGTGGTCTGTCCAGTTGGTTTTTTCAGCGCTTATTGGCTCGCGCTTGTATACCACACAGTTATTTAAAAATGCCCCACGCGCCTTTAAGGTTTTGGCAATATCAGGGCGCCCCGCTTGGCCTTTTACTAATACAATATTGCTACCATCAACCTCAGCTAACGAGTTTAGCGCCAATAACCCTTCAGAATCATGCAGTTTAGGCACTGCTGCGCGCACGCCAAATAACGCATAAATAGTATCTGCAGTTTGCTGCCCTACTGCGTAAAATTGCGCTTTGGTATTTATTGTTGGCTTTAATTGCGCAAGGGCAGTAACGGCATCTTGAGAGATAAAAATAATTTTATCGGCATTAATTAGCGGGCTTAGCTCGGTAGTAGAAGGCGTAAGGTAGGATATTTTTAAAACAGGAAATAATGACGCCTGATAACCCGCTTGCTCAAGTTGCTGAGCAAGGGCTGCGCCTTTTCCTTCGGGCCGAGTTATCAGGATATGTGTCATTTATGCGTCTCTATATACTTCTGCTAATATTTTGTCGGCGCCTTGCGCTAATAACTTTTTAGCTAGCTGCACACCGATAGCTTCTGCATCATTTATATGACCGGTTACTTCGTCATGTAAAATTTCACTACCATCTACTGCGCCCACTAGGCCACGTAAATGCACTTGCTCGCCATCAACTAATGCGTAGGCACCAATTGGTACTTGGCAGCCACCTTCTAAATGACGATTCATAGCACGCTCTGCATTTACACGAATACGTGTTTGAGTATGCTCAAGCGGGGCCAGTAAGGCTTTTGTTACTTCATCGTCAATACGACATTCAATGCCGACAGCACCTTGTCCGTTAGCAGGTAGAGATACCTCAGGCTCAATATAATCAGCAATACGCTCGTCCATTTTTAAACGTAGCAGTCCGGCTGCGGCTAAAATAATCGCATCGTACTGGCCATCATCTAGCTTAGCTAAACGGGTATTAACATTACCACGTAAGTCTTTAATGACTAAATCAGGGCGCAAAGCTCTAATTTGGCACTGACGACGAAGGCTAGAAGTGCCTACTACAGCGCCTTTTGGTAATTCGCTTAAATTGGCAAAGTTATTTGATACAAACGCGTCGCGCGGGTCTTCACGCTCACAAATTGTGTGCAGTGCTAAGCCTTCTGGAAATTCTACGGGTACATCTTTCATTGAATGCACTGCTATATCCGCGCGGCCATCTAACATTGCTTGCTCAAGCTCTTTAACAAACAAGCCTTTACCACCAATTTTAGCAAGCGGTGTATCTAAAATAATATCCCCTTGAGTAGACATAGGGACTAATTCTACGCGTACATCAGCATGAAAATGCTCAAGCTGTGCTTTTACAAATTCAGCCTGCCAAAGCGCTAAAGCACTTTTACGGGTTGCAATGCGTACTAACTTTGTTTTTTCTGTCATAGGGGTATCCAAATAGTTACAGCTAATAGCCAAGCTTAATTAGCTAAAATTCTAAATTCTTTTTGAGCAATTAAATTACCTTGCTCATCAACAACATCTACACGCCAATGGCCTGTTTGTGTATTCATAATATTTTTGGTTGAGTACGTTCTGTAGCGCGGCGAGGTAACATTAAGCGAAATCTCAGCTAGGGTTTCACCCTCATAAGACCATACATGCTTTACTTGTTGGCCTTGTAGGTTTTTAAGCTCACTAAAAAACGAAAGTGCCTCTTCAAACTGATTTAAGCGGATATCTGCAGCAAATACATTAGTGGGCTCGCGCTTACTTACTTTGCGAGTAAGCACTGCACGGCTAATTTTACCTGTATCAATTTGTGCGCCTAACGCAACACTGGCAATGTGCGCATTAGATGAAAAACCTTCACTGCTAGTTAGCGAGCCGTCGTCGTTTTCAATATCTGGAAGCTGTTCATTGGGTGATGCGCTTAACTGCGTGCTAGTAAGCGGCTGATTAGCGATAGGCTCAGCGAGTTCGGTATCTGATTGCTCAATAACAGAAACTTGATTGCTTTGAACGTTAGCAATAGGCTCTATATTCGTTTGCTCATTATTGCTTTGCGCTAACGAAGTATTATTAACGCTTTCACCTTCAAGCACCGCTGGCGCAACATCTGCTATAACATTTGTAAGCTCATTTGGGCGCGCTTGCTCGTCATTTACACTCACCAAGGGCTCAACATTATCTGCGGTGCTGTCACTTAAAGGTGAATACGGCGATTGCTCATTAGGTTGCTCGCCCTGCTCGGCATTTACCGAGCTAGTTAAGCCATACACAACCGCTGCCGAGGTCATTGCTACCAACATAGAAACACTCGCAATACGACGCCAATGCCACTCGTAGCTTACATTAGGTACACTATTTTGTGGTTCGCGTTTTACATTTGCTTTAATAACTATTTTTTGACTCATATTGACCTCAGCGGCTCCAAATTAGCTTAAACGGGCAATTAACCATTGGCGAATAGCTTGCAGTTCTTCTGCGCAAACCTGATGAGCCATAGGGTATTCTTGCCAGCTTACATCCATGTTATGTGCTGTTAATACTTCAAACGCACTTCTACCCGCGCTATGCGGCACTACATTATCTTGGCTACCATGAGCCATAAATACATTTAAATCAGTATGCTTTGCTTCTTGCGCTAGCTTTTCAGGCACGCACATATAAGTAGACAGCGCCATAACACCTGCAAGTTTGTGCTCAAATCGCGGCGCTAAATGTAAAGACACCACGCCCCCTTGCGAAAAGCCCGCCAAAATAATTTTATTGGCAGGTATACCATTTTCAATTTCTTGATTGATCAGGGCTTGCACTCTTTCGGCTGAATCTCTCACGCCTTGTTCATCGGCACGTTTATCTAATTCTATAGATTTAATGTCGTACCACGAGCGCATTTCCATGCCACCATTTATGGTGACCGGCTGAATAGGCGCATGCGGAAAAATAAATCGTATACCAAGCTCACTAGGTAAGTTAAGTTGCGGTGCAACCGGAGCAAAGCCATCGCCAGAGTCGCCTAAACCATGTAACCAAATAACAGTGGCTTTGTGCTCACCTTGTGCTGGGTATTGTGCAAACTCTAAACTCATAAGCTTGATTGCCACTTAATTTCTTGGCCAGCTTGGCGAGTAGACGCTTGGTTCATAAACTCCCAAAACTCTGCGCCCGAGCGGTTATCAATCCACTGGCCGTCACGCATTTCAAAATGGTGACCATTAAATTTAGTCGCAACCCACACTTGATGCAAAGGCGCTTGTTTGTTAATTACAATTTTACTTTTATCAGGGAAAATTATTTCTAAAATACCCTCTGCCGATTCGTAGTCTAAATCTGCTTCGCAATCATCAACTTGCTCTTCAATTGTGAACATAAGAGCTTCGGCTAATTGGTGATATTCGTGTTCAGTCATTGTAATTTTCCTTTGCAGGCGAGCTGCCTAATATTGGGTACGGTTTATATACAGCTAGTGTAACAGGAATAAAATC
>NZ_DJHW01000141.1:0-90178 GCF_002433295.1 Pseudoalteromonas sp. UBA6610
AACAACTAAATAGCGAATTTTTTGCCTTGCTATCAACACGTTTACCCATCCTCAAAATAGATCATATAATTATGCGCATTGGTATAAAAAAGCCTAGATGTGAGCCGTTAAAGCTAAACTCTAAGAGCTTATTAGATTTATCGTAAAACAAAAAAAGCCCAGCATTGCTGGGCTTAAGGTCACTTTAGGAGTAGTTAATTAAATGACACTGTAATGATGTTAGAACATACATTTTCAGTTACACATAATTGGTAATCGTACGATGGTAATGTAGCACCACGTACGTAGTCGCGGTAACGGCCGTTGTCTGATGTGGTATCAACCAGCTCACCGTTACGGTATACGCTTAATGACTCAGCGCCGACACGTTCCCAACTTAAATCTACACGCATAGTATCAAGGCGAGATTTATTAGCGCGTTTAAGGGTAAGCTCAAGCTCTACATCACTTACTACAACCGTTTGAGTTGACGTACTTGTATTGCCTTCGCTGTCAGTTACGGTTAGTACAACATCGTAATTACCAGAGGCTGCATACACATGCATTGGGTTTTGATCAGATGATGTTGCACCATCACCAAACTCCCAGCTCCACTGTGTAATATCGTTATTTGCATCTGTACTTGAATCAGTAAAGTTAACGGTTAAACCTTGTGTTTCTACATCAAAACCCGCACGCGGTGGTTGTGGGCTAATTTCACCAATAGCGCTTAATGTAAGAGACCACGTATTAATGGTACCCGTATCGGCTGCTGCGGTATCTTCAACGTGTAGCGTCCAATCACCTGTTGCCACTTCACCGTTAAATGACTCAGACGTAAAGCTTCTCACTATGTCGTCGCTTGAACCACCCACGTTGCTTTGTAGCGTTACTTGCGTGCCTTGTGCTGATACTAGCTTAACCACTAAGTCGCCTGAGTAAGTATGCGTAATATCAACATCAGCTGTTGTACCAAACACAGTTAAGTCATCAGGTACATTAATTACTGATACGGCGCCCACTGGCGAGTTATCAGGAATATCAACACTTGCATTACTGCTGTAGGTAAAGTCGTTTAGGCCTACCGGTTGAATCATTAATTTAACTGACTGCTGTTTAACAATTTCATCCGCTGTTGCAGTAACGGTTAGCTCGTATTCACCCCACTGTGTATCAGTGTCGGTTTCAACGTTAAGCATTACTTCATCACCAGGGCGAGCCGTGCTAGCCGACAAATAAGCGCCGCTTAATGTTGATGATAGTTCAAGCGTTACTTCTTCATCCCATTGGGCAATTGAGCCAATGGTGAATGTGTAATTTGTAGCTTGGCCCGCTACAATTTGTTGCGTAAGTGGATCGGCTGAAATTTTAAAGCCAGGTGTAGGATCTGCATCAATAAGTGCTTGGTTAACATTAAGACGCGTACCTGCCACCGTTACACCTTGCAGTGCAGTGTTGGCATCGCCAGAGCTCATTAGTAATTCTTTAAGCTCTTGCGTGTTAAGTTCTGGGTTAATAGATAGCACTAATGCTGCAGCGCCAGCTACATGAGGAGTCGCCATTGATGTGCCTGAGTAAGAGGCATAGCTCTCACCTGGTGTAGTAGATAAAATTGCGCTACCAGGGGCGCCCATATCAACGCTAGTTAAACCATAATGCGAAAACCACGAAATATTATCGGTTTGATCCGTACTTGCTACAGATAACACGCTCGCGTTTTCGTAGTTAGAAGGATAATGCGGGTTTACATCGTTATCTATGGTGTCGTTGCCCGCTGCCGCTACAAACAGTAAATCGGCTGCTTCGCTTGAGGCAATTGCATCGGCTAATGCTTGGCTATAACCGCCACCGCCCCAGCTATTATTTAAAACACGTAAGTTAACACCGGCATTTTTAAGTCCTACCATGTAATCAATACACTTAATTGCATCTGATGTTGAGCCATTACCTGCAGCATCTAAAAATTTACACCCTACCAGCGATACTTCGTGGTTAACGCCTACAACACCTGTTGCGTTATTACCGCTTGCGCCTATGGTGCCCGATACGTGAGTACCATGGCCTTCATCATCCATAGGGTCACCACTGTTGGTAATTGCATTAATACCGTGCACGTCATCTACAAAGCCGTTACCGTCATTATCGATGCCATCTCCAGGCACTTCACTGCTATTAACCCACATATTGCTAGCTAAATCGCTGTGGCTATAGTCAATACCGGTATCAATTACACCTACCACAACATCGCGGCTACCTGTCGAAATATCCCATGCTTCTACTGCATCAATATCAGCATCGGCAGTACCGCCTGTTTGGCCGTCGTTATTTAAACCCCATAACTCATCAAAGCGCGGATCATCAGGCGTTTGAGCAATGCTTACTTGGTAATCAGGCTCAACGTATTCAATCGCTTGGTGAGATTTTAAGCGTGCAATGGCTTCTTTAGTACTCATGCCCGAAATTTTAAACTTAGCTAACCGCCCAGAAAGTAAAGACTTATAGTTATCATCAATTTCATCAGCGTTTACATCTGAAATTTTTGCTTTAACTAACGAACGCGCTTGTTTACGCATTTGTGCTGATGCATTTTTTTTGTATTTAACAATTACTGCATCACTACTTGCTACAACAGGGTGTTTAACACCTGCATCAGGTAGTTTTGCAGCAGCTAAACACGGGAGTAAAGCAAGAGTGATAATAGATAATTTTGTTTTCATTGTTCTATCCATAGTTGGTTTAACTTAGCCGTACTAAGTAAGTTTACTTACAACTTCAAATACAAGAGGATCACGTGGCATAGAACTAGAAAACTAATAAATATGGATTTACACAAGTCAAAAAATAACAAACAACTAAAAATCAACATTTTTAACCAGACTGATTAACAAAAAAACATACAACACAGTCATTTTTATGAAGTACCGCCCGCCATTTTTACCTTTTTAAGGACCAGACATTTTTACTAGTTTTCCTTCCCAGTTTTGTTCCTATATAGATACTTTTTTATAACTCAATGAAATACATAAAAAATAAAATTGGTAAAAAAAGATGGTTTAAGTCCTTCGCCGGGGAGAATACAGTGAAGGTGTTCTTACAAAAAAGTTTAGCCACTTTATGTTTAATAAAAATGACAGGCTTAAACTTAGCATTTGTAATAACAAACGATTTACAAAATCAAATTAACAGTGGATCACACCATTATTTCAGCACGGCATGCTGAGCGAAAATATCTTATTAAAATTTATAACACTTAAGGTATTTGATTTTACTATTTCAAGGAGAATAATAATGAAGTTGAATAAAACACTTTTAAGCTGCGCTGTTGCATTAGCAGTCGGTACCAGCTTTGCCTCACACGCAGATACAGAAAACAAATCAGTGTCTAGCTCGCAACTAAGTACACAGGTATCTACAGAGAGTCTAGAAAACAGCTTAACCCTCAGCCAAACTTCAAATGAAAATAACGCGTTTCTTTATCAAGAAGGCGACAGCAACACCATGCTTGTGACCACCACAGGTAACAATAACGACACTGAAGTTGTGCAAAGCCAATTTGGTAATTATGCCGAAGTAACAACAACTGGCGATAACAACACGCAAGTGTACTCGCAAGATGGCGTTACTAATGGGTTTATTTCTGAGGTAACAGGTAACAACAACATGTTATTTGTTAGCCAATTTGGCCAAGGCTTTTTCGTAAATAACGAAGCGATTAACATCGTAACCGGTGATGACAACCTTATTGATGTAGAGCAAGGTAGCGGCGGCCACTGGTTCTACAACATGGATATGCAAGGTAATGCAAATGAAATCATGTCTTTACAACAGGGTGAATGGCATGAAGCAGAAATCACCATGCTTTCAGGCGATGAAAATACACTTGATTTACTTCAAGACGGCTACTGGAATACTTTTAAAGTAAGTAGCTTAAAAGGTAATGAAAATGAGCTTGATGTTGAACAAAACGGCGACCGTAACGCTGTAGCATTTAGTTCAATTTCTGGTGATGCAAATGAAATTGAAATTGAGCAAGATGGCTTAACAAATGCAGTAACGTTTGCAGCTGTTGTTGGCGATGATAACCAAATAGATTTAGATCAAGAAGGTTCATTAAATACAATTGAATCAAACTTATTTGAAGGTGCAAATAACGAAGTGACAGCAACGCAAGTTGGCGCTGAAAACTTAATGACAGCCGATTTAATTGGCGATAACAACGAGCTAACTTCACTACAAAACGGTGACTTTAACGAATCTTACATGGGTGTAATTGGCTCTGATAATGAGTTTTCAACCTCTCAAGTTGGCGACTTAAACTCTGTTCACCTTGCTAACTTTAACGGTACAGGTAACGATGTTGATTTAGTTCAATCTGGTGATGAAAACGTGATGCTGGTGCAATCGTCGTACCCTGATGTATCGCTTACATCAAACAATAACGATATTGATATTGCCCAAAGTGGTGCTCAAAACGAGGCAGTTGTTACGCTTGCGGGTATTTTAGATAGTAACGATAACCAAATCGATATTGCGCAAGATGGCATGTTAAACCTAGTCGATATGATGGTTGAAGGTAGTAGCCACAGTATAGATATTTCACAAGAAGGTGAAGGTAACTGGGTAAGCGGCGTTGAGCAGTCAGCCTTTTTAGTGGGCGGTGAAAACGTATCGTTTACAGTTACTCAAGTAGGTAACGATAACCTTGTTGAAGGCTCAGTAATTGGCTACGACAGCACGGTTTCTGTTACGCAAATTGGTGATGGCAATACAGCAACAATTACGCAAATGTAATTATTGAGGTGGGGAGGTTAACCCTCCCCATTTTATTATGAAAAAAAATTTTCACTTACGTTACTACCTACTGAGTTTTTTTCTGTTTTTTTCTTCGCTAAGCAATGCTGCGCAAGAACTAGAAATAGATGGCTTACTGCTTGATAGAAGCATTAGTCGTTTTGGCCATCAATTTTATTACGAATTTTCAAATTACTGGCGAGATCTCCCTTCAACCGCTGGTTTTAATATAGAAATAAGAGAAACAGTAATACCAAAAGCTGGCACAAAGCTTTCGCTAATTATGAATAACCAACTCGTGTATGTAACCTATTTAGGACGTAGATTAGCGCCCCTCGACGAACGCGTTGAGCAAGCTGTTTACACTGTAATAGACGCGATGGCACGCTCAAATATGGCAACATCGTCACCCGATATGGCAGTAAATGGATGGTAAAATGAAAAAAATAGCACTTATAATAATAACAACACTTAGTTTTTCAGCCTCGGCAACTGAAATAATTTATACCCCAATCAACCCAAGCTTTGGTGGTAACCCACTCAATGCCACGATGCTGCTTAGTAAAGCGCAAGCGCAAAACAAACACAAAGCCCCAACCATCGAAAAAGGCTACGCAGAGCAATTTCAAGACTCATTAGAGCGCACGTATTTAAACCGCATGGTAAGAGAAATTACCGATATGGCGTTTGGCGAAGAAATTGAAGACAGCCTGTTTGACCAAGACTCAATATTTATGAGTGGCGATTATCAAATAGAAGTCATCACCAGCACAACCGACACTATTACAGTAAAAATAACCAATATATTAGATGACTCTGTCGTGATCATCGAAGTTCCGAGGTTTGGATAATGCGCAAAATACTCATAACAATAACTCTATTAGCCATAACTGGTTGCTCAAGTATGGGAAACTTAATCCCTCCCTCACAGCAAGTCGCCACCACATTAGAACCCACTGAAATATTTAGTGATTTAAAGAACTTACCTAAACCCGTAGGCAGTATCCCTGTGTCTGTGTATTCGTTTAGAGATCAAACAGGCCAATACAAACCGCAAACTAATGTTAGCTCGTTTTCAACTGCAGTAACGCAAGGTGCTAACTCTATTTTAGTGCAAGCACTGCACGAGTCTGATTGGTTTACACCGGTTGAACGCGAAGGCTTACAAAATATTTTAACAGAGCGAAAGATTATTCGTGCAGGCCAATCTGACAACTCTAACCAACCAGATTTACCGCCCCTTACAACCGCTAAAATAATTTTAGAAGGCGGTATTATTAGCTACGATACTAATGTAAAAACAGGCGGTTTAGGAATGGAATACTTTGGTATTGGCGCCTCTGAGTTATATCGTGAAGATGCAATATCTATATATTTACGCGCAGTTGATGTTCGCACCGGCCAAGTATTACTTAGCGTAGCCACCAGCAAAAAAGTACTTAGCCAAGAAATGCGTGCAGGATTTTTTAGGTACGTAAGCTACAAACGCTTAGCCGAAGCTGAAGCCGGCTTTAGTGATAACGAACCGATGAGCATATGTGTAACCCAAGCCATTGAAAAAGCACTCACAGACTTAATTACAAAAGGAATTGATAGAGGATTGTGGGCACAAAAATCAGCGTAATACCAATGCGCAATAACACTTGATTCAGCGAATTAGTATAAGGCTATAATTTAAAAACAAAAAAGGCTACATGATGTAGTCTTTTTTGTATGAGTGAATACAACAATCGTGTTTTAAAAAATTGCTATAACTACTTAGCCATAGGTAATAAAACCGATATGTAACGCTGAGCCCAATTTGCTAATTCAACACGGTTACGAGAATTGGTTTTTTTAAAGGCACTGTACAAATGCGTTTTAACGGTGTGGTCACTTATATTAAGTTTATCGGCAATGGCGTTATTGCTCGCCCCTTGAGCAATTAAGTGAATAACCGATTTTTCACGTTTAGTAAGGTGCGCATAATCCCCTTTTTTGAGGGTAATGTCTTCTTGTAGGCTATTAAACGAAGAGGCAACCGAGAGAATATCTGAAAACGCTTTTGATATAACCTTTCGCGTAAACCATAACTCGCCTGAGGTTATTCTAACTAGCCCTTTAAAAATAGTTTCTGGTGCATCTGATTTATAAAACACACCATTGAAATGATTTAACAGTAGGTTTTTTTCGCACACGGCATTGGGCTCTACATTAAATAAGACAACTTTATGCTTTTTAGCGAGGCAAATTAAGTCGGCAGGCAGCAAATCTAACCAGTTATTTTTAGCGCCATCAATTAAAAATAAATCAAACTTGTCCCTTTTCTCGTTTTTAGGGATCACGTCGTCCATTTTAATATCGCCAAAAATGGCTTGCATGGTTTTTAATATAGTTGTGTAGCTTTCACAGTGAAAAGAAGATTGAAACGTGGTTTTTACAAAAACGGCGTGTGGTTGTAGCATAGATTTCGTCCTTGAAATTTTTACACCACACTACCGAATTTATTAATCACTTACAATGCACCTGGGCATTATTTATACACGGCATAAAACAATCACCAATAATATTTAGTTAATAGTTACAATAACTTAATGAAAACTAGTGAATTATTGTCATATAAAACACTGCTCTGATCAGTCTTCACATAACGTATAAAAGCGTGAGGTAACCCCGTTAGTCCAGCCAAAACCTTGCTGTACTACGTATTCTCCGCCCCCTGCTTTTAATTGAGGCACGCACACATTGTATTTTTCTAGTAGGCACTGATTAACAGAAAAGTCGTTTTCTACCATTGTTAGCCAGTTTTGCATTATACGTTTACTAAGATCACTAAAACCGTAATTATTAAGCCCTTTAACAGCAAACCACTGCAGCGGAGCCCACCCATTAGGGCTATCCCATTGCTGTGATGTAGAGGTAACGGTAGTAACTATGCCACCAGCCTTTAAAAAGTCGCGGCTTAGTCGCTCGGCAATATGTTGAGCTTGTTGCTCAGACACTAAGTTAAAAAATAATGCAGTACTGGCGGCAGCGCTTAACACCTTAGATTGACTCGCTTTGTGATGATTATAATCAACAAAAAAGTGTTGTTGCTCACTCCACATGTATTTATTAATCAGTGTGCGGCGAGCTGCTGCGTAGTCGCTAAATAAATCGGCTTGTTGGCTATTACCTAGCAGCTTATTAAACTTACTAAGCTGTTTTTCTAGGTTATAAAGCAAACAATTAAGATCAATGGGTAATATATCGGTCGTTTGTATAGAGCTAAGTGAATTAGGCTCAGCTAGCCAGCGAGAACTAAAGTCCCAGCCAGATTCACACGCTGCACGTATATGTCGATAAAAGTCGGGCTTTTTATGCTCAGCTAAGCCCTCTGCGAGTGCCAGATCTTCTCTCAGGGATTCTGCCCTAGGGGCTGCTTCATCGTCCCAATAACGATTTAACTTGCCACCGCATGGCATTTTTACAACTCGCCTTAGTGCCGTTTTCTCGTTAGTAAGCTCTTCTGCGCCTTGCATCCAAAACGCATACTCTTTTTCAAGCGCGTCAACACATTTTTCAAGCCATGCTACATTATTGGTTTTACTGTGTTCGTGCTGCCATAGTAATTCAACCATAAGCGCTAAAATAGGTGGCTGTGAACGCGATAAGTAGTAACTGCGATTGCCATTTGGAATACACCCATAATCGTTTATAAGGTCGATAAAGTTTTGCAGCATATCTTCAACAATCTCGGGTTTATTAGCATCAATTAAGCCGAGCGCTGTAAAGTAGCTATCCCAGTAGTATATTTCCTGAAAACGCCCACCAGGCACAATGTAGCTATGCTTTAATGCTAATAAAGAATCGGCTTTAGGTTTATCAGCCGCCCGTCTCAAACCATGCCACAAAGAGTTAATGTAGTGTTTAACGCTTGCGGTATCTGGCTCACTTTGCATACGGAGTAAGGGGGTCGTAATAAAGTGAGCATTTACAAACTCTTTTAATTGGGCTTGATTAAGCGGTGCTACTTGCTCATAGTGTTTACACGCACTTTGCCAGCTGGTTCGTGCAGTTGCATCTGCAAATGTTTTACAGTCATCAAAAATATGTTGGGTCTGTACATCTTTAAATAACTGGCTCTCAAAAAAATTCATAACAATCCTAAATCAATTATATGCTGGCAGCGTGCTGAGAAATGGCGCGGGTGCGCTGTTTAAAAATAATCACGCTTATAAAAATTAAGCTAATGGGAATTAACGACAGGTAAAATGCGTGCTGACCACTAAAATGCTCAAATACGTAGCCTGTGATCATTGAACCAGTTGTGCCTCCAAGTGCTGAAAACACAACGATTAGCCCTGTCATGGCAGCATGTTGGTGCTTTTCTAATGCGCTGAGCATTACCGAATTTAACACTGGATAAATTGGCGCCATAAAAAAGCCAATGAGGGGCAAAACAAATGCAGCCAGTGGTGCATCAAATAGGCTAGTGATTGCTGTATTAGGCAGGTTTTCAGTTAGGGGTAACGTTATAATAATAAGTAATGCCATGGCGACTAAGCATCCGCACAGTACAAGAAACCAATTAATGTGCTTAAGCACCTGCCCCGCAACTAAGCGACCAAACGCTAACGCCGCTGCAAAAATACTCGCTAACTGAATACTTATAGCCACAGGCAGTTGTAAAACTTGGTTATTAAAGGTTGGCAGCCAAGTACCTACGCCTTGTTCAATAAGGACATATAAAAATGCACTTATAATAAAAATAAGCACCAAGGGCTGATACGTTAATTTAAGCATGGCTATAAAATCACTCAAACTAGAGTCAGTTTTATTTTTATCAATTGCAGGCGCAATCGGTGCAATAACAACACTTAGTAATACAATTAAAGTAAGCGCAGCCAACGCGTAATAAACATTGAGCCACGCATTGCTTTGGCTTGGGTCTATAAAGGCGGTAAAAATCCAATAACCACTTAATACACCCACCATAAAAATCCCTTCGATGGAGTTTAAAAGTGACGAGTGACTATTAGCATCTTCGGTTACTTGGCCAATAATCGAATAAACAGAAACTTTGACTACCGCAAAGCCACAGCCTATCACTGCAAATAGCACTTTAAACATATAAAATTCGCTGATCAGTGCGGTGCTTAAGCACGCTAATGCAACGACCGCTAAAGCCCCTAACATTGCGAGCTTATACCCTAATCTAGGAATGAATGAGGCAACAACAAAAGACATTATCGCAATTGATAAGTCTTTAAACCCTTCCAAAACAGACGCCTCAGTTTTGCTAACGCCCAGTGTGTTTATTGCCTGCAAAATGACTGTTCCTACGCTATTTAATAATATTGCGAAAATAAAATAGCTTGCAGCAATTGCTAGTGTGATTTTTGTTTTACTCATAGCTTGCCTTACTTATAACGCAGTGCGCCATAACGATTAAAGCTAACACCTTTGGGTAATTAGCGTGTGTTTGTGTCAGTGAACGTTGAGTTTAGTGTAGAATAAAAATCAATGCAATCGTTTGCATTTTAAGTTTTTAAATTTGTATCTACCATTCATAAATCAGCGTTTACTCGATTGGCGAGTTATTAATTCTATATCAATAACTTGAGACTCAACTTTTTGACCCTTAAATTGTTGCATAAGCTTTTTAACTAAAAGTTCAGCCGCTAATTGAGTATTTTGTTTAATTGTTGAAAGCGACGGATGGCTAATATCTGCCATTGCTATATCGTCAAAGCCCACCAATGCAACATCGTTAGGAATACTGACATAGCGCTCTTTTAACGCCTTCATTGCACCTAAAGCAACCATATCGCTACAAGCCATTATTGCATCAAAGTAGAGCCCTTTTTCGCGTAATAGACTATTAATTTCTTGATACGCCGAACTACTCGTAATATCAATAGAAACAACGTGCTGCTCTAGTTTATGCGTAGATAGCGCAGCCACATAACCGCGGTGTCTTTCGCTAATTTCACCGTGCTCTGGGTCGCCTAAAAATAAAATATTTTTTGCACCGTGTTCGATTAAGTGCGCAGTGGCTTGCATTCCACCTAGGTAGTTATCACTGCCTACAATAGGGTAATTACTGGGTGTTTTAGGGTCTCCCCACACAACCAAAGGGATCCCCGCTTTAGCAGCCGCCTCTATATTGCGCTGATCTTTACCTTGCCCAACCACAATAATACCATCGGCCCTTCGACCATTAATAAAGTAATTAGCCCAATCGTGCTGTGCCATTATTGAATTAGACAATAAAAGCTCTAGCCCTTGTTGATTAAGTGCAAGATTAATTTCGCTAACCACTTTAAGTAAAAATGGATCGCTAATCGATTGTTCGGTTTGTTCATCTAAGTTAATGATAACAGCAACAACATTTGTTTTTTGCGTTCGCAAGCGGCTTGCAGCGGTGTTTAAACTAAAATTATGCTCTTTAGCGAGTTGTTTTAATTTATCGCGTGTTTCTTGTTTTATTAACGGGTTGTCATTTAAAGCACGCGAAACCGTAGAGGTAGACACCCCTGCCAGCTTTGCTAAATCAGCTAATTTTATTTTTTTGTTATCCATGAAAACCCTGAGCCGCGTTGTATTAACTAATGTTTAATGTAACTAGCTGACAATATAGCATTATTAATTTTTTCTGGCTTGCCTCACAGGCTAAAAAAGCCATACCTAGGCTTTTACGCTCAATATTTCTACAAATATAATTCATAAATAATTTACAAATAAATATTGCAAACGTTTGCATTAATCTTTAAGGTTTCATCATATACAGCCTGTTTACATAAAAATTTTGTATACAGCGCAGTAAAAAACACACTGTTTAACACACTAAAAACGGGATCACACATGACATTCAATAAAGCAAAAAGTACATTAGCGTGCGCTATAACTTTAGCCTTGAGCTCACACGCAACCTTTGCACAAGAGCAAGCACAAGAAACCAAGGTAGAGCGAATTGTTGTTTCGGGCACACCTACCGGGGTCGGCATCAGAAAAATAGATGCAGGCTACGCTGTTACAAATATTGATAGCCAGCAAATTATTAAACTTTCACCTAAAAGCACTGCCGATCTGTTTAAAGCCGTACCTGGGGTTTGGGTAGAAAGCTCAGGGGGTGAATCTGGTGCCAATGTATTTGTACGTGGTTTTCCTGGTGGCGGTGACGCCCCATTTTTAACCCTAAGTATTGAAGGGTCACCCGTTTACCCAGCCCCTACATTATCGTTTTTAGAAAACTCTTCACTTTTTAGAATTGATGAAACGATTGAGACCATGGAAGCTTTACGCGGTGGGCCAAACCCTGTTTTATCAAATGGCCAACCGGGTTTAACAACTAACTTTAGGCTAAAGCGTGGTGGTGAAGACACCGAGGGCTTATTTAAATACACAACATCTGATTACGACCTACAACGAGTAGATGCCGTTATTAGTGGTGAAATTACTGACGATTTATACTTTATGGTTGGCGGGTATGTAAAAAGCTCTCCGGGTATTCGTGATGCAGGTTTTACCTCTGAGAAAGGCAGCCAATTTACCATTAATATCACTAAAGATTTAGATAACGGCGAGCTTAATTTTTATACCCGTCAAACAGATGATCATGGTGCATGGTACTTACCTACCCCACTTAATATTGAAGGGATTGACGCAGAATATACCCAACTTGGCACGTTAAACCGCCAAGCAACCATTTTTACCGGCCCCGATGCACAAGCACACGATATTGACTTAGGGGATGGCCGAGGCTGGGACGGCCATGTAACAGGCGGTAGCATTAAACTAGAGCTTGATAATGGTTGGCAATTTTCTGACCGCTTTAATATAACTAAAGGGGATGCCAATACATACGGGTTGGTGCCAAGTGGCTCAGCAACCACGGTTGGTGCAGTTGCCGATAATGGGCAAACCGCATTTGGTGCAGTAACCAATACTGAGTACGCAAGCGACACCCCAATACAACAACTTGGCCGCTGGGTTGTTTTAAAAGAAATTAGCTCATTTACAAACGATTTAGCGTTTTCAAAGCAATTTGATAATTTATCAGCCACGTTTGGTTACTACACAGCCAGTACATCGGCAAACGATTGGTGGAGTTTAGGTAATACGGCTTACCACGTACTAGAAGCCGGCGGCGAGTCGCTAACTGGCATTGAGTGTAATCAAAGCACTGATGGCTGCGATTTTAACTACGATATTAGCTCAACAGGTGATGCGCGCACCAATGCGTTTTATGTAACAGCTCAATACAAATTTGCCGACGACTTTACATTAGATGCAGGCGTGCGCCACGAAAGTCATGAAGTAGAATACAGTGTTGATGAAGACCTTGATGGAATTATTACCAAAACAGTTAACTATGATGAAAGTAAAACATCGTGGACAACGGGGATTAACTATTCAATAAACGATGACATGGGTGTATTTGCACGCGTAAACCGTGGTTATAAAATGCCTTACTTTGACGACTTTAGAGATAACTTTAGCGCTTATGAAGGCGGCGAAAAGCTAATTAAAGAAGTAACCCAAGGCGAATTTGGCTACAAGCTAATTTCTGACTCTACAGACTTTTACGCTACCTTGTTTGTTAACGAAGTAAAGGGCGATACATTTGTACGCCGCCCAGGTGTACCTGCAGAAATTTTAACAAACGAAGCGTACGGTGTTGAGCTTGATTATAACTTTAATCATCAGTCGGGTTTTTCGGTTAATTTAAATACCACACTACAAGAAACCGAAATAACGCAAAGCCCAACCAATGAAGGAAATGAATCTCAGCGTCAGCCAAAGTGGCAAGTGCGTATCACACCTAGCTACGACTTTGAGCTACAAGGTATGTATGCCACGTTATATGGCACACTGTCGGCTGTTGATGACCGCTTTGGTAACAACGAAAACACGGTGACTCTTGATGGCTACGAAAAAGTAGACTTAGGCCTAATTTTAGAACCTATGGAAGGCATAAAACTACAACTGGCCATTGATAACTTAACGGGTGAGCAAGGTATAACAGAGGGCGACCCACGTAATGCCGATGCCCCAAATGGCCGCTATATTATGCCACGCACTACGCGCTTTAGTGTAAGTTATGCGTTTTAAACACACTTAATACTAAAGGGAGCTTGGCTCCCTTTATTTTATTTTTTCGTTTAGTTTATTAAGCGCCTCTACCGAAAAGCCCCTATCGTAAAAATGTAAAATTTTACCTTTGCTATCTATTAAAACAACGCGAGTATTGTTTGGGTTTTTATTACCTGTAAATTTTTGCACAGTGTCACCATCTTCATAAATAGTGATTACCCCGCCCCACAGCTCTTTTGGTATACCCTTGCGCATACCGCTGTCTATAAATGTACTAAACATGCGCGGGGCCATACCTGCTATGGTAGGCAGTTCGTAAGTGGGTAATGTAACCCCTGTCATGTCTAAGCCAATTAACCAACGGTCTATGTCAAATTGGCTATCTTGTTTATAGCCAATGAGTAACAAGGTTTTATCGGCTTTAAAATTACTCGGTATGGTTACGCTTTTCTCATCTAGGCTTTGGCCGCTAATGGTAGGAAACTGCTTACCGGTAATTTGCTGATTTGGGTATTGAGCTGAGCACGCACTAAGCATTAACACCATAAATGCGCTGGCTATTATTTTAATCATTTTAAAACCTTACACTGTTATAAATATCATACTAATACGTGTATGAGGTAAAACACGTTTAAACCGTTTGCAATTTTAAATACGCTTTAAACTCTCGAAGTGCCATGGGCTCGGCATATTTCCAGCCTTGGCCATAATGTACGCCAGCTTGTTTTAGTATGGCTTCTTGCTCATTTGTTTCTATGCCTTCTGCTACACAGGTGTAGTTAAACTTACGTACCAACGCCATAATATTAGGGATCATTGATGCCTTTAAGCCTTGTGTTGTTATATCTTGTACAAAAGTGCGGTCAATTTTAAGCTGATGAAAGCTCAAGTTTTGTAGATTTTTTAAGTTAGAGTAACCCGTACCAAAATCATCTATCGATAAATTAAAGCCCGCCTCAACCAGCCTTTTAAAGTGGGTATGGGCAACTGTTGAGTCTAAGTATTCGTCTTCTGTTATTTCTAAACAAATAATAAAGCGCGAATCGGTGAGTGCAGGTATGTCTTTTAAAAGCGCAATATTGCCTGTTTCTACATCGTAGGGAAAAATATTAATAGAAATTTTAAAATTGCGCGGTAATGCCTCAACGGTGGTTAGCTCATAAAGTACTTTTTCAATCATGGCTTGGGTAAAGCGCCACGTTAAATTGGTTTTTCTGATAATAGGAATAAATTGATCAGGAAATAAAACCCCGTATTTATCTTCAAAACGTGCCAACGCCTCACAACCAACCACTTTACCTGTTTGCAAACAAATAATGGGTTGGTAGGTCCAATAAAATGAGCCTTTTTTAAGGCCTTTGCGCACGCGCGTGATAGTTGAGCGCCTAGCCGCTAAGCTATAGTCAATTAACAGTCCACTCGATACACCCGCTAACGAAATTAAAATAAGCGAAATAATCAATAAAAATTGATTATTAGCAAAAAATTGGCTCCACGGAAGTTGTGCGGCTGCGCAGTACCCGGGGTTATTAGTACTGCATTTAATAATTGATTCATAAGGTAAAAATGAGTGATTTTTTACCTGCTCATAAACCCCTTTAGCCCCCGCTAAATGAAACGTCTCGCGCGTATTTTTATAAAGTACTTCCCACTGAGGAGAAACAATTACTTTATCGTTAAAAGCGCGCGTATCGACTATTAAATTGTAATTACCTTGCCTTACAATTATCACTTCCATTGCACGGCCACTAAACAAAAGCAAATACAATTGCGGTTCGTACCTTATGCGCACAGGTTTATTATCGTATTTATCAATTCGAATGTAGTCGGGAGGATTATCGGTAATTGTTGCTGCCAGCTTTCCTGCCCCGGTGGTGCAAACCAGCTCATTATTTGTAAAAAAGCCAATATCTATCACGTATTGTGCATCAAACAACGCGCGGCGCATTTCTATCAATGTATTGTTATTACATTGTTTAGCGTTTGCGTTATTTAGGCGGGTTAAAATTTTTCTACGTTCTGTTGCGGCAGCATCTATGTGTTGAACAATATAATTTGAATCTCGCGCTAACTGCCTACTTAGCTTTTGTGCAGCAAAGTACATCAGTGTGCTAGCACATATAATAAAAACCACGACACCGCTTAATACTGCAATTAAAGACCTACGTTGATATTGTTTCATAACACCTTTTTAAAGAAGCTGTGTGTGAGTCAGGTGCAATAATAATTGCATATCTGGGCATAAAAGCAATCAAGCTTGTAAAATAATTAAAGCAAATTACGTTTTTAATTTATTGATTTGTTTGCATTATAATTGCAAAACTAGGTGGCTGAGTATATCGCTAAGCTGCTTATGGCCTTGGCTATTTAAGTGTATACCATCACTCCCTATGGGGGCGTTAAGGTGTGATATATCAACGTAATTAAGTGCGTGCTCGTGTGCTACACGTTTAAAGAGAGCGTTTAAGGGTTGTAACTTTTGACTACAGTTTAAATAAATATGGCTTGATCCATGCTGAGGGTTAATAAATAAAGGACCAATAACAATTATGTTCGGTAAGTCAGCAGGCGAGTAAAATTGCTTAATAGAGCCAATAAAATGCGTAAGGCCGGTGGCTATATCTGTTGGGGCTAAGTTAAAACGCTTTTTTAAATCGTTAGTACCAAGTGCAATAATGAGCGTGTGTAAAGCGTGTTGCTGCAAATCGGGTTTTAAATAGCGAATACCATTAAGCTCCCCCGTAAAAGGCGGGTTATTCACAAGCGTACGGTTTGGCTGCCCCGACTCTATTACGCTAAAACCACTGCCTAGCTGTTGCTGTAACCGCGCCGTCCAACGGGTCTTTTCATCATAGCGCTTACCTGTTTCGGGGTTTAAACCCCACGTATTAGAATCGCCAAAGCAGAGTATATTTTTTGTTATTTGCGTCATTAAAATGGGTTAAATGTATAGCCTTGTTGTTGAAGTTGTGCGTGCGCGGTCATCGCAGAAAGCGACATTTTTACGCCATCAATAAGCAGCTCAGACGTTACTTTAAAGTGAGTTGCCGATTGCCCACACACATACACCTGAGTGTTATTAGCAAGTAGCTGCTTAATTAACGCTTGGTTTTTATTGTTAACACTAAAGCGCTTTTTATATTCGCTATTAGCTAACACATCAACACTCGCGCTGCCGTGCACAACTAATGCAAGTTGAATGTTTTTAAGCTTTACACCATGCGCTACATGCATGTTAATAAAACGCGCTAGCGAATTTATTGAATTATTTTGCTCGCCTTTTTTAGCGCCATCAGCAACATCAAATGCTATTTTAAATACCGTAGAGCTATTAATTTTGTCATGCTCGGGTACATTATAATAATTACCAAACCCGTTAATTGGTTGCTCATTAGCATTAATAAACGGGCTAAAAAGCAGCACTAACCCTAGTAAATATTTCATAAAACAATCCTGTGTTTTTAAGCGTATTACTAAACTACCAGAGACAACCAAAAAAGGCTGCAATTTAAGCAACCTTTTGGGTACTTTTATGGTGATGATTAATAAACTGCATACCTAAATAACTAAACGTATTTTTAAATTGCTCTACAAAACACGCCGGCGCTTCACTTGATGACGCATTAGAAAGCACAGAAAAATGCTTACTACGCAGCGTTCGTAATTTTGGTTTTAATGCTTCATCGTCCATGTAGTCGGTTATTCTATCAATAAATAACTTCATTTGTACCGTGGTGCTGTACCAATAAACGGGTGAGGCAAACACCCAGTGGTCATACTTTAACAGTGCTTCAAATACAGCATAAAAGTCATCGCTTTTATAGTTTTTGTTATAACAGTACGGCGCTATTTTATAATCATCTAAACATATTGTCCTTACATCGTTTTGCTCAGCAAAGCTGTTAACGTGTGCCTGCGTATTACCATTTTTACGTGCGCTTGAGTAAATAATAACAGTGCTACGTTTAAGTTTTTGTTGCATTTAGTTAGCTCCTTTTTTAATGTTGAAAGAAGCTTAAAACCTCAACTTATATTGAGGTCAACCGGAAATTTAAAACAATGCCAATAGATCAAAAAAAACTAACCGAGGCTAACCTAACCGTAGGTTATGTCGCTAAGCGCAGCGGCGTAAAAGTATCAACCCTACACTTTTACGAAACAAAAGGACTCATACGTAGTTGGCGAAATAGCGGCAACCAACGCCGCTATAAAAAAGATGTGCTGCGCCGTATAGCGGTAATAAAAGCCGCACAAGCCATGGGAATAACACTTGATGAAATTAAACACACCCTGGCCACATTACCTGAGCAGCGCTCTCCCACACAAAAAGACTGGTCAGCCCTTTCAAAGCAATGGCAAGCACAGCTTGATGAGCGCATAGCGTATATGCAGCGCCTACGCGACCGCGTAGATGGCTGTATTGGTTGTGGGTGTTTATCTATGAGTAAGTGCCCTATGTATAACAAAAACGACCACTTAGGCGAAAACCAAAGTGGTGCTATTTTGTTAGAGCGAGATTGAGATTTAAATTAAGGTTAGTCTAGGCCGCTAAGCCCTTCTCTTGCAGCTCTGTATAAAGCGCCTAGGGTTGAGTCGAAAACAGATTTTATAAAGCTATAAGTCAGCTCCACCGCTTTACTAATTACTTTGCCTGCAAACACTAACATATGCCCTAGTAAACCTAAGGTTTGTGTTGCAAACGAGGCTGACGCTTTAGCTATTTTATCAAGCGTTCGCGCCAACATATCGTAAAAAGTGAGCCCGGTTCCAATGGCTGCTTGGGCAGCAACTGCGCTGTAATAGCCTGCATCTTTTAAAAGGGTAATTAATGCAGCACCAAGTTTATCTGCCCAATGTGAGGTAAATGATGCTTGATTTCTGTCTTCAAATTTTAAACGCACAGGCATGTTTAAAAAGTTATTAGCTTGTATAGTTAAGTTGTTCCAATTATTGCTATTGGCAGTGTTTAAGTAGCCAGGCGTACCAGCAAGAGTATGAGCAGCCCCTTTTAAACCTTGTCCACTATCTAAACGTATTTCTTGGCCATTGTGCGGAGCATGCGAAAAAGGCCATAAAGGCACTTTAGCCACTGGGTCAGCCCCATGTGTACAGCGATAAATTTTATCGATTCTGGATGTGGCTGCACGAGAAAAGTTTTCAAGCCCAACACGTGGCGAACCAAACGTATATAATTTTACAGGAAGTGAATACTCAGCTTTGATCCAATCAGCAGAAAGCGTCGCTAACGCACCACCCAAGCTGTGGCCAACTAAATGAACGCAACCCGTTACTTTATCTTGAATATTCGCTGCTATAAACTCTTGCAGCGCAGGCTTCATACTATAAAAAGTCTTATTAAAACCAGCATGCACCATACTGCCATTTGACCCACCACTCACACCAAAGTGCCCATCGGTTAATCCATCTCTTAGCGAGTTAGTCCCCCGAATAGTTATAACCGAATCGCCCTCATACGCGCCAAGCCCATGCCCTACTAAAGCAAAGCCCGTGCTTAAATTAAATAAATGAGAAAAAAAGCTGCCCGTTACCCCTTGTACTGCGCCAGGGTTAACTGAAAAGTTAAAATTGTCGCGCAAAGAGGCATGAAGTGTGCGATTGAGTAAATTAGTGGTTTTAATACTTTTTGCTTTATAAGCAAGGTTTGCTAATTGTACGGCTTGAGTGGGTGTCAAAGTATTCATATAAGTTCCCTTTAAATAAATAGTTAAAGTTTACATGATGTGTATATCGCAAAAGTGTGGCTTGTATCTTCTTTAATTGGAATATCGTAAGTTTGTGGCTCTTGGCCAATATCACACTCTAAGTGTGCAAGAAGCGCTTTGAGTGTATCGCTATCTTCATGAATTGAAACAAGTGTGTACCACAAAACAATCCCTTCTGGCGTGCCGTTTTCTAAATAAATATGTTGAACCAACGAGTCGTTATCAAACATATTAGAAGGTTTACCTGTTTTTATTGTTTTTTCTGTGAAGGTAAAATAACCCTGTTCATCTGTTGTGGTTTCATCAACGTATTCATCGCCATAGGTAAGTGAGCGCATCACTTTAGTGTTTGCAACTGGCTGCCCATTATCTAATAACTGCCCTTTTACTGGAGCCGATAAATAAAATTCTTGTTTATTAAAAAAGCCAAACATATCTGCACAAGCCTGTGATGTAGTAAAAAAAACAACGGCAATAGAGACTATTACCAATACAAAAATTTTTAAGCGCGATAAAAACAAAGCAAACTCTCTCCCAAGGCCTAGCTATAAACTACTTAATATATATGGCTAATTAATTACACCAGCCATATTTATGCTGAAAAAGTAGGGGTCTAATTAGGTACAATTATACTGCATGTTTTTTAATCAAAAAACAATCACTAATCTAATTATAAAATAGTGTATATATTAATTTACCAATGCCACTAAACATGATGCCGCCCATAAGCAAAAAAGCATACATAATACTAATAGCACCGGCTGAAGGGTCGCTCTTTTTATCAATTTCTATGCATGCCGTACACACAACAAAAAATATAAAAAAGTTAGCTATCACACCTAAAATAAAAGCATTGCCAAATAACGGTGATACGCCAGCTAAAACTGCACCCAAAATTAACAGCGAGCCTGAAATTGAATGTTTATCAAACCGGCTTTCAATTATTTTTATAACTAAAGTGGTTAGCATAGATAGTGAAAAGTATAGCGTTGGCCAAAACTGATAATATAAATACCCCCAGTTTAAAAGCTCACCTGAAGTTGATGAAAAAGCTTGCTGGCCTATGTCGGCCGCTGAACCATTCGCGGCATTTTCGCTAAAAAGGTACCCTATCCCACCAATAATTAATTTTATAAGCCAAAAAAATAAAAAACTGGCAATAGTAAACCCAATAGCGTCATCCCTTGTTAATCGTTTTTTAGCTTTGCTTTTTACAATAATGGCAAGCATTAAACCTAGTAGGCATACACTTCCTAAATAAAGTACTGCCTGCCAAAAGTCATCAGGATAAAATACAGCTAACCATGGCGCTATAAATAGATACATAGCATCTTCGTTATCTAGTGAACGGTTTCGGGCACTTTGCTCAGACTCTTTAAAAAGAGCTAAATATACAAATAAAGGCTGTAAGAACAGCATTAAAATACTCGTGGTAATAAGGCTCATACATCATCCTTAATGAGAAAAAACAAATGCAGCACACGTGCTGCATTAAAATTAAAAATGTGGGTGCTCAATAAAAAAGAGAGGTAGGTATTAAAGGTTTATTTTTTGAAAGTATGTTTTAAGTTTTAAAAGCCCTGATTCAAGTTCAAATTTTTGTATTTTAGGATTTTTGAATTTAAACCCATTAGAAATATGGGTATTAATCATTGTCGCCATCCCCTCAAAGCCAGCTGGTGCAGTGGCAACTAAATCGCTCAATAAGGGCATTATAAGCACTTGATGCTCTTCTATTAAAGTTGGGTTTTCGTATATATCGTAAACAAGGTTAGTTAATGTTTGTTGGTTTTGTTGTTCCATATCATTTCTATAGCGCCTTAGTTTAGGCATTTATAGCTCCCTAGAGTTCTAAATTGAATAAAGGTAAAAAAAATTATTACTTTTTGTTCCTTCGGTTACTTTTTGCCATTTCTTTTTCGACAGCAGCACGAGCGTCTTTTATATCTTTAAAAAAAACATACTGATATTTAATAAGACCTTGGTATTTTTCACCTTTAATTAAATAAAAAGAGAGCAACATAAAGGCTATATTGCTAACTGTTGCAATATAATACCCATTACCCTCTAAAATTATAAATGTCGGTAAGCAAATCACAGCTAAAAATAAAGCATAGAATTTTAATATATTTGCGCAAAAAAAAGAGCCTTGGCTTACTTTAAAATTTATAAGGCAAAATGCTACCCCTGTAGAAAATAAAATTCCTAACAGCCACTCAGGTTCTGTATCAAAGTATTGCGTTAATACAGTCATTCCGGAGTATACAGTACCCAAAAGTAAGAGCACTGTTACAAATAGAAACCTTCGTAAAAGCTTCCATGGTGGAAATAATAGAAATACCTCATCGTTTTTAGACACTACTTACTCAACTCCTCATATACTTCAGTTGCAAGTAAAAGCTAAACTGTGCCATAAAAATTTTTAGATTAAGAACCTATCTTTCCTAATAAATTTAGTTTATTTAACCCATAAAATAGAATTTTACTGCTGTTAAATTTAAATTAAACGCATAAAAATCGCTGCATGATGCAGTTGTGATTTATTACTAAAATTTCACTATAGTTGATTTAATTTTATGCGAGTAGCTTTCGCCCTCTATATATTTCTGTGTAAGTACAGTACCTCTACACAGTTTATGCCAACGAATAATGGTCACTTTATCATTCAGCTTTTTTGTCATCTACATACAGAACCAAGTGAGTATGGTTACTAATAACAGCATAAGGGCACACATCAATACAAAATATCTCGGCTAACTCAAGCAGCTTATCTTCAACCCAGCCTCGTCGATGTTCATAAGATTGACCTGTAAAATGCTCTTCACCGCACAAAAAAGCACGCCGAACACAACGCGAGATACAGTGGTAATATTTTGTATCAGCCAAACTTCAAAATTAAGATGAGTGTCTAGTTTATTCTGCCATCTAGTTTATTCTGCCAATTAACACCCACTATTTAAAGTGGGTATCATGTTATTTATTCTAAAGGTGGGGCTGAATAGTTACGATGCACTTTAAAAATCATCAATAGCAGATAGCTTGCTAAAACTTGAATCATCACAAGTCCAATATTCTTTTTTGCCATTTTTTTGTATGGTGACTGATTTTTCCTCTGTAACCGTATCAAACTCTTCACTGTAGTAATCACTTACTACGATGTCACCATTAGCTTGCGTAAAAGTCATACTATGCTCTGTAACTAAAGAGCGGTGATAACTGGACTTACTTATATCACTGAGTGAAATGGAATTGATGAGGTTGCTTCCATCAACATTAAACGCCTCCAATTTAAATGTTCCATTCACTTCACTAACAACAATTTCGACTGGCTTAGGTGCATCAGCTTGACACTTAAATATAATCTCAGCCTCACTTTGAGTCGCATTACATGATGCAACAAAAAATAGCGGAAGAATAAATAAAGCCTGAAAACGGTTATTTTTTATCATATTTTTCAAATGCCTTTTGCAGTTTAATATCGTATTGGTTCTCCGCATATTTTGACCCATTATAGCCTTTGGCAAATGCAGCCCAATTTAGCGTGAGCAGGTGTTTCTCTAGGCCTTTATGTTTCACAAAGTTAACAAACGCATCAAGTTGCTTTCTTTCAGAGCTAAACATTGTTCGTACAAACTCCTCAACATTAGAAAACCCTGATGCACGATAGTTAAAGCCCATAATTTGAAAACGCCCCCAAGAAGCTGATTTTAATGCCTCTGTTGAATTTAGAGTCATAGCTTCTTCTAGTCTTGTGTATTCTCTTGTACCACCTATGTATAAACTACGATTCCAGTGTCTGCTAGATATAGATGGATGACTCTGATCATATATATGATTTGTATAGCGAGAAAATATATGTGCTTCATATAAGATCTTTGGTTTACCATTGGAAAAAAATGCATCACCAGATGATTCAACATCGGCGACAGCTTTAATAGCTGCAACTTTACATCCTAGTTCCTTTGCAATATCTTGATAATCCGATTCTGATAGCTTTTTAACATCTGTAGAGGCAACTGGTAGCTTAAAGTTATTTTTAACTACAAGGGTTATAAGCTTTTCGTTAATTTTTCTATGGGTGCGTCCATTTGGATCTATTTTTCCATCTGGGCGTACCATGTTTACCACTTTGCTTTGAAACAACTTAATAGCCGCTACTGTTTTAGAGTTTTCAGGGCGTGAGCCTAAACGGCCATCTACGGTAAGTTTTCTAGTGGGCGCTATGAGGGAAAGAAGTGAATTTAAAGCGGTTTGTACGGTTTTTACATCGTTTAAATTGTTAGCGCCGCCCAATCCAACAGATTGAGTTATTCTGATTACTGCCATCGAAGCATCCTTTTCTTTAATGTTATATTTTTAATTACAATGTATTAGTAGTAAATTAACACCCACTATTTAAAATGGGTGTCTAGTTTATTCCCGCTTTTTCAATTTTATGTGCAAATTTGAGGCTGCGATTAATTAAAGCACCTTCAACGGGATTACCGTTTAAAGTAATTACCCCTTTAACTTCAGAGCACATGTGTACGTCATATTTTTTTATTAAACCAAACATAGTGGTTTGAGCCTCCTTACCTATATTTCTAATTATTTAAAATAAGTTCCATTAATTAAAAAACGAGGAAGTGAATCACTTTCAACCGTTACCTCATTACCCATATCGTGCCACATGCACGCCATGCCGAGTAATTGCAGGGGTAAGAATGAATCTACAGGGGCATGATCTGGACCTGCCTCATAAATGTGATAGCGCTCTTGCGCTTGTACGTTTTTGGCAAGTGCTTCATTAAAATCACAACCAACATCAAAAGTTGCTGGTGATAAAGCAGCTAGAGTTTCTAAGTATCCGAAAGCAATATATATCGCCCAGTCATCATTTTGCTTAACAGCCATTCCCATACACTCGTCAAGCAATTTTGGGTAATCGGCTTGATGATGGTGATAAGCTTGAAATACTTCAACGAGCTTATAAGAAACGGGGCCTGCCTGTGTCGCACTTTGTTTCATTGTTTCTATAGGGAAATTTGCCAAGCTATCCATACTTTCAGTATCGCGAGTAATAACCGCTAAAAAATAGGCATCAAGCCATTGCGATGGAGCTGCGCGTCCAGATTCTAACATCCCCTTTCCATTCCACTTTACTTCAGGTAAATCATATATTTTAAACGTAAGGTCTTGCTCTGGGTACTGTGCAAGCTTTAAGAACGCTGCGTACATTTTTGACGCATAACGTAGCCCTGTTGCTGACTTTTTCTCTATCTCTGGCGTTTGAACTTCCCAAGTGAGCCAGCGAGCAAGCTTTATCATATCCTTTGATATCGTCAATAAATTGTCCCTTTTAATTTCAATATTTTCTGCAATTTCTTCATAAGCTCGCTCTAATCGCTTTAAACGTCTTTTAAGAGGTATTTTTTCAAATTCTGGAATGCTATTGCGATTTATAATCATATTTAACCTATTATGTTATTTTTTATATATCAAATTCGGAAATTTCTACACTGCCGACGAGCGAGCCATTCTCTGTTTTAGTTATGGGTGTTTTAACGTGTAAATATTGAACCTTTTTATTCTTTGTGTCAGCATTGTAAATTGCTTCAGCAGCATCTAATTCAGACTCTTTCTCGCTATCTGCCATTTGTTCCGTAATGGCTTCTGCATATTCCGTTGTACCTTGCTGATAATATTCATCACCTATTTTCATTTTACCCAATGGGCTACTGCCCCCCTTGGCTTCAACAATAATTACATCACCATTAGCATTATGATAAACCATATCAAAGTTACCCTTTACCGATGTAGAACTATCTAAGCTAGTTGGGTGAATGCGAGTATAACCAGGGTACTGTATTTTAATCGCTGCATCAGCAGCCTTTTCACCAATTTTGGCTGATTCATTGTTAATCAGTGGTATTTGGTCGTTATAACGTTGTGTTTCTTCTGGTGAAGCTTTCGCCTTGTGCTTATCTCGCTCGAGCATTTCCGCATCACGAGTATTCACATTCTCTTTCAACGTTACAGGAAGAGAAGAAACAGTCCGTTTACTGCCTGCCTTTTTAGTTGCTTTATTGAGTTTTAACTCATTCTCAGTCAACGTTCCTGTTTCACGAGACCATTCTTCATTTACCACTTTGCCATCAATAACATGCCCACCAACAAACTGCTCAATGGTCATTGTAGTTTCAATCACTTTATCGCCTACTTCTCGTGTTAAAGTAATTTTACCGTTATCAACATCCATAGATTCGATACTATATTCATGCTCAAGTCTATTTTCACCATTAGGTCTTGTTACTTTAATATTACCAGTTCTGGCATCTGCTGGAGAACTGTCTTCAGCAATTTTTAATATTTTGGCTTTTGTTGCTGGGTCAACGATGTCGCCTATCATCTTAGAAAGCTTTTTCACCCCCTCTTTACACAATAACCCCATCGGATCGACCCAATTCACCGGGTTTGGTGCATATTGGTAGTGGTTTATGCCACCCACAAGGCCAATCGGGTCTTGGTTTATAAAGCGTTGTTGTTTGGGGCTGTAATAGCGGTAGCGGTTGTAGTGCAGGCCGCTTTCCTCGTCTAAATATTGCCCTTGAAAACGTATTGGCTGAGTGAAGATGTCTTTTTTATTTGACTCAGGCTCGGCTTCTGATTCTTCATAGCCATACACATCCGCTTGGTTTTTCCATACTACTTCTGCTTTGCTGTTGGTAACAAAACGTGGGGTATTCAGTTGGTCTAGGTGGTAGTAGTACACCTCACCTTGTTTAATTAGCGCTACTGGGTGAAATTGATTTGGTAGGTTGATATACCAGGTATATTCACCGTGCTGGCATTCACCGATTAGCTGGTCGTTATCCCAAATGTAGTCAATTTTACCGTGCTCGGTGTGCTTGGCGATACGACGACCGAGTGGGTCGTAGTCGTATTGAGTGAGCGTGCCGTTGTTGTTAAAACAGCTTAGCTGGTTAAATGCGTTATATTCACGGCGGGTTTTAATGCCTTTGCCGGTTTCGCGTATTTGGTTACCAAACTCGTCGTAGTAAAAGTCGCTGTCGCCAAATTGTGTCAGACGGTCGGCGTCGGTGGCACTGTTTATTGTGGTGTTGTTAGTACTTTCATTGTTTGCTACTGAGTCAACGTTGCTACTATTTTTACTACTACTTTCACCACTATTTAGCGCTAACTCTTTGTATTCGCTATGCGTGGCGTGTGTTAAATCAATAGAAGAGCTGACTGTATGCTCATTACTGGCTGCATCATGTTCTATACCCTGCTCGCCTATATCTCTAAGGTCTGCATCGATTGTGTTTGATTCTACTGTTTGGCTTTGCGGGTTACCAAAGCTATCCCACTGGTAGTGTGTGGTTGTATCAGTACGTGAGCCTGCCAATGTTTGTTGTATTAACTGGCCGAGGCTGTTGTATTCAAAATTGATGTTTTGGCTGCTTACGCCTTCGTTTTTACGGGCAATGAGCTGGTTGACGCTGTCGTAGTTGTACGTACAGGTATCGAATAATGCTTGCGCTGGATGTGTAAGCTGTTGCTGCGTTAAACGGTTGAATACATCAAACTGTTGATTGAGGGTTATGCTGTTACCAAACTGCTGGGCTTTAATATTACCTTGGCTGTCGTAACTTAATGTTACAAGCGGCTCAGCTAGCTCAATCTCTTTACTGTTGGTTTGCTGTAAGTTAATACCGCTAAGCTGGCCAAACTGGTTGTAGCTGTATTTAAGCGTGGTTGAATCTGGCAGGGTAAGAGTTTGTCTTCTGCCGTATTCATCGTAGCTGTACTCTAGGGTATGCGCTTGTTGCTGGTTATTAACTTGCTCGGCGCACAATAGCCTGCCGCCTTTATCAAACTGCTGCTTAAGTGTTGATTGCGCATTATGTGCACGAGTAATTTTACCTTGCAGGTTATAGCTGTAGTAATTGGCGTTATTAATGATATGTGAGTCGCTTGCAAGGCTTGCATGCTGCGCAGTTACGCGGCCAAGGCTGTCGCGCTCTATTTTTACATGGCGTTTGTTGCTTTGTGTTACTGAGGCTAAGCGGTTACAGGCATCGTACTTATATTGCTGTAGCGTGCCATCAAACCCGGTTATTTGTGTTGGGTTTTCGTTAGCGTCGTAACTTATGCGGTATACGTGACCATCGCTTCGCTCGATGGCTGTTAAGTTGCGCTCTTTGTCGTACGTTAAATGCAGTGCGCTGCCATCGGGCTGAATAACACAATGCGGTTGGCTTAGCCCTTCAAAGTGTTGCTCGGTGGTGTCGCCTTTGCTGTTTTGCGAGCTAATTAACCGCCCTGCTTCGTCGTAGCTAAAGTATTGATGCTGTTTATGTTCAGGCTCGTTTTCATCAAAGGCAATTGTTTGTGTAAGCTGGCCGTGCTCATTGTATTTATATTGGGTGAGTAACCCTGCGTTATTCAGTGTGGCATTTACGCGGCCTAAGCTGTCGTAGCTGTAACGTATTAACTCATCGTTATGGTGTTTTGCTAAAAGCTCGCCTTGCTCGTTCCAAATAAACTTGGTGATTTGACCATTTTTATTAATATGCTGGGTTAACTGTCCGAGCTTATCGTAGCTGTATAATGTGGTGCGGCCATCACCAAAGGTTTCGCTTTGTAATAAGCCAGCCACACTGTATTTACGCGTAATGGTTTGGCCATCAGGTAAGGTAGTTACTACACGTTGCCCAAGTTGGTTGTAAGCAAAATGGGTTTGGCTACCATCTGGCTGCGTTATTGTTTCTAATTGGCCATAAGGTGTATAGCTATAGCGCGTTGTGCTGCTATCGGGCTTAATTTCACTGAGCTTTTGGCCTTGCGCATTGTATGTATATTGCCAAACGTTGCCGTTAGGGTCGGTATGTTTTACCAATTTACCTTGTGCGTTATGTACAAAGTGCTCTTTGTGGCCTCGAGAGTCTATACAGGTTGTTTCACCGCGCTCAGGGTTGTATTCAAACTGGTAGGTATAGGTATTGTTATCGCCCCACTGCTTTATACATTTAGCGCTGGGTGAGTAGCTATCCCACTCAAAATGATGGCTAAAGCCACTGGCTCGGGTACGCTTTGCTAATAAATTAGCGGCGTTATAGGCGTAGCGCTCAGTTTCGTTTTGCTGATTAGTAGACTGAACAAGGTTTTTGTTTTCGTCGTACTCATAGCTTGCAAGCAAGGGCGATAGCAATTGCTGTTTGTTGTTTTTATCGGTGCAGTACGCTGCTATTTTACTTAATAAACCTTGCGCGTTGTAGCTAATTATACAGCCACGTACTTTGTTTACTTCTATACGGTTTAGGCGCTCTTTAGCATCGTAATAAAACGCGATGCTTTGGCCTTTTTCGTTAATTATTTTTTCAAGCAGCCACGCGCTTTCGCCTGGTTTAAATGTAAGGTGTTGGTCATCTGGTGTTACAAGTACTTGCTTACCATTTGTTTGGTAATGTAGCGCAAGGTTACTACTTAACTGATAGCTTGATTGGCCAGGTTTCACCTTTTCAAATTTATGTTTAGCGCCGTGCTCGTCTTGGTACTCTAACCAGTAAGTGCCTTTTTGTTTAGGACCCACTTTTGGTGGCGGCAAATAATGCTCTGTAAGGCTTGCCATAAAGTCATGGCGCCAACCATTACCCATTGTTGTGCACACATCAGCATGAGATGAGCGATACAAACGTCGCCATATTAATTGGCGACTCCCTGCTAGGGTAAAGTCGATAAGCGGAAGAATTTCTTCGCCAGAGAGCATTGAAACTGGATCTGATCGGCACTCTTGATTTGTAATGGGCTCTTCACTTGCGGTGTTATTACTTGCACCACCCGTGTTTTTTGCGGGTGCTTGCGATGCGCTTTTACCTGATGCAGTTGAGCTTGATTTATTGCTCGACTTTTTGCCCGCTGAGCCACTATTAGTATTATCGCTTACTTGAATGGCCGACTTTGCTTTTTGGTGGTAACACGTTACTGCGCCACTTACTAAGGCCTGGGTAAGTACGCTTGCGGTTTCGCGAGCTGATGCGCTGCGTGGGCAGTTAACGCCAGCACTATTTAATAAATTAATTACATCAAGACGTTTGGCAGCGTCACCTGTTAACGCACCACCAATTTGAGCTATTTGTTGTTTAGCCGTTTCTGGGGTGTTTGCCACAGTTGGCGCATAACCTGACGGCGTTTGGCCTTTGCCAGCAACTAGGCAAATGGGGTAACTCGTTCCTTGTAAAACAACCGTATTACTTTGCATTAGTTGTGTACTTCCTCACTTATCCATAAGTATGATGCTGCGGCCTGATATTTTGATTGTTCTTGAGAAATCACTAACGCGTGTTTAAAGTGATTTACAATAGCCGGGCTTGAGGTCAATTGATATAAATTGACGAGTCCTTCAAGCGCACCAATTTTACCTAATTTGTAATTAGGTAATTCATAATGTGTATGCTCATTAATTAAATTACTGAGCAATTGTAAATTAGTCAGCCATACATCACTTTGCTGATGTATGCCGTTGCCAGGTGCAAATATAAGATCTATATGGTCTTTATTATCCTGTGCGATTTTTGAAAATATACCGCCTAGTTGGTCGTGCTTTATAAAATCTATTGAAGGAGCAAATTCATGACTAGTTTGCATCCAGCCAATTTGAGCCGTTTCAATAGTCGCGAGTGCACCACCTACTCCTAAGTATACCCACTCATTGTTTTTATCGGCTTTATAGGTAGCATCAATGGCTATCACGTTTGCCTTATGCCATTTTTTTTGCACCGCCAACTGCACTAACGTATTAGCACCAACAGCGCCATAAAATAATAAGTGCTCTACATGCTCAGGGAACAACTGTTTAAAACTTTTTGCTAAAAGCTGCTTTAACTCATCTTGGTACGCAAGTGCTGGCAATAACCATACAAGTGGCAAGTTTGAGTCTTCTACTTTAGCAAAAAGCTCTTTCGCTCTTACTATGCAATCATAAATACAGGCATTCCATGATTGCCAAGTAATACCGTTAGGTGGAGCTGGGGTATCGGCATATAGCAGTGTATCTATGTCTTGCGACAAAGGCGTAGAAAAACAGCTTACGTTTACATTAAACGCCTTCATGCTTGCGCCTCTGCTTTTACATTTTTAGCCATCGATTTGTAGTAGGTATACAAATTAAATATTGCTTGGCTATAACAGTCCATTGCCGACATTTCTATTGCGTTTAACCTTTTATTCAGAGATTTTCCAGCTACAAACCTTTGTAAGCAAAGCTCCTCCTCGTATTTAGGCCAGTTTTGCTGTAACTGCTGTTTAAAAGCCACTAGTGCTTGTTGTTCAGCATTAAATGCACTTACTTGAATGTCATAGCTTACGAGTAAATCGAGCTTATCACCGAGCATTCGCCTTATTAAGGCAATAATAGCTGTTGGGTTTTCTACTTGATTTAACGACATACACGCTAAGGGCACTAGCTTTACATAGCCACTTTGTAATAGCACATGTAACGTGTCATCTAGTGTTAAAACATTGCTTGCGTAATTACTTAATGCGTTTACTTGTTCCCAACTTAGTGATAATAAAAAAAGCGACATTAACGGTGAATTAACAAGCTTACTTTTACATAGCTCATCAAACACATGTTTTAGCACTTGTATGTTTGCATTAGGGTTGAATGCACTGATAAGCGCCACTGTTTCGGCTGATGTTGCCTCTTGTTCGGTGCTATCAGCCAATGCAAAATAAATAGTGTTTAAGTCAATTAATGCAATTAAATTAAAGCTGTGTTGCTGTAATAAAACTTTATAAATAACAGCCTTTGCTAAGTTATGCAGGGATGGGCTGTTGAGCAACGAGTTTATAAAAGCCAGGTTAATTGTTTGCGGTAAATTAGCCATAACCTCTATACATGCCTGCGCAGTCACATCAAGGCTTTGCTCACTCGTTACTAACGTATTAATTAAAGTTAAATCGGGTTGTGTAAAGTGTTGCGGAGTATTATTTTTTTTAGCGGTTAACCACGTTGTTTCTAACAGCTTTTTTTTAAGTGTTTTTACATAACCTACAGAAGTAAACGGGCAGCACTGCGCCTTACTAATACAGAGCAATTGTGCTTGATGATTACTTATGTAAGTAGACAGCAAGGTTAGCCACCTATTAATACAGTAGGGTTACCAACAACAATTTTTCCGCCGTGGGAGCTATCATCACCCATTCGAGCTGCGGGTTTACCGTTAATTTTTACGCTACCAGAGCCTGACTTTATGCTGTCGGGTGGCCCAACACACACTAACATATCGCCTTTACGTGCTGCGGGCATGCTACCTATTAATACATTAGTTGAGCCTACCACAACAGGGCCGCCAACATGCGGGACTGTACCTGTGGTTTTAGGGCATACATGCATATGACCAATTGTAGCTGCGGGCTTACCCATAAAGACTCCTTGTCTTATTTACTTTTTGACAATAAAACTAATCAAATAAAGGAATAATTAATAATTTACTTTGAGAAACTAAACCCGATAAGGTATCAACTAATTCTGACTTACTATAATCCGAAATTGATACCGGGCTTTGTAATGCGTACTGATATAAAGCGGCTATGGTATCTTCACTATTTAAAGCATTATGTAAATTACTTAAAAACTGATTAGCATAATAACCATCCATAGCTTTTAAATGCGTTAATGCAGGATTTAGCAATGGATCATCCGGCCTATTTATTGGCAAACAAATTAAATACGGCAAACCGTAACGGCAATATACAACGTAACCATTATTATTAATGCCGTTTCTATGCCCTGTATAAAAGCTATTTATTATTTCCATAACTGCACTAATTTAATTTAATCATGCCGGCAGATAAAGTAATGGCGCTACCATCAACTTTAACGTTACTGCCTTTAATGTCTATATTAGTGCCTTCTATAGTTATATTACCGCTGCTGCTCATTTTAATTTGTGCAGAGCCTGTTTTAATTACTATTTCGTCACCGGCTTCAATATTAAGTGTTTTACCCACTTTTAACGTGTCGTTTTCACCTATATCGTCACAGCGATTTTTAGCCACTTTTAGTGTTTCATTATTGCCAATATCAACTTTTCGATCGTTGCCAATTTCAATATTATGGTCGTGATCTGTTTTGTCGTTTTGGTCATTTTTTACGTAAAGCTGCTTATCTTTTTCTGCTTGAATATAAACCAGCTCGCTGCCTTTTTTATCCTCAAACCTTAGCTCATTAAAGTTATCGGCTCCGCCTTCTTTAGTAGAGCGTGTTTTAATACCACTTTGTGTTTTTTCGCCAGGCAGTGCATACGGAGGCATTAAATCTGCGTTGTACACTGCTCCGCTAATAATTGGTTGGTCTGGGTCGCCATTTATAAAGTCTACAAGTACTTCTTGGCCTACCCGAGGGAAGAAAAACGCTCCCCACTTTTTACCTGCCCAGTTTTGCGCAACACGGATCCAACATGAACTTTTTGAATCTTTTTTACCTTCTCGGTCCCAGTCAAATTGCACTTTTACGCGACCATATTGGTCAATCATTATTTCATCGGCGCTGTCGCCAGTTACGATTGCCGTTTGCACACCGTTTATAACTGGTTTTTTCTTATTTATTTGCGCTCTGTAGGGTATATCTTTGGGTACACATTCAAAATGGTTCGAGTACACTTCTTCAGCACTTGATTGCAATGCACCCGATTGATTAGGTATTGTTATTGACGTCATCATAGAGGTAATGACAAATGTTTTACCTTCAAGACGTGGGTCTTCGTGCTTTTTAAAGCTAAAAAGTTTACCCACAGTGAATGAGCGACAGTCACTGCGACCACTAGAAAGCTTCATGTCTCGCTGTAATGACTCAAGCTGAACAGATGCTAAGTTAGCTGCACGCGGGTGGCACTCTTGCTCGCCAGTATATTCAAAAATTTCTGATACTGATTGCGTCGGGAGCTGTGGGTTTGCTTGCTCTCCGTCTGGGTAGCGTGATGGCTGCTTAAAGTCGTAACCAACGCGTTTAAAGCTGCCAGGTGCAATGCTTAAACCGCCCTGCCAACGCGATACGTGTGATTCGCTTAAATGGCCAGTTGAATAAACAACTTTAGCTTCGTCACATACCTCGTATGCAGTTATATCATCTGCAAGTACCAGTGTGTGGTTGCTATTGGTGTGCTCAAAAAAGTAAAAAATACCTTCTTGCTGAAAAAGTCGTTGAATAAAGTCAAAGTCTGACTCTTGGTACTGAACACAGTACTCGTATTTAGGGTATGTCTTGCTGGTTTTATCACTAAAGGCAACATTATGTTGACCAAATAGGTCAGCAAATATTTCTTTAATAGTTTTCTTTTGGAATATTCGGCTGTTTTTACGATTGCGCATTGATGCTGCGAACGGAACGATAGTTGCCTGATAATCTATATAGTTTTTTTGTTCTTCTACATCAGCTGTGCGGCTACCATTTGATACTAAATGACTTACTATTCCGTGATAGTAACGTTCACCACCGCCTTGAGCATTTTTTACTTTAATAGATACAGGCTTACCTACTAAATCTTCGTGCGCTATTTGTTTACCAATCGTGTACATATTGGCAGACATAACAAATAAATCTGACATTGCCTCTTGGGCAACAAATTGGGTTAAATAGAGGGCATCTTTACCAGCAGGGGTGCTAATTTGAATTACGTTATTATCTTGTGTTGCTTGTTGCATTCCTTGCCTTTCCCATCCTAAAGATCAAAAAAAGCTCTGAGCAAAAGCTCAGAGCCATTATAAGGTAACAAAAATTACATTTGTTGACCTTTAACACCGCTGTAACCGTATACAAGTGGAGCAGTAATGTTATTTTTGTCGTCTGTTGGAGTAACAGTCATCATCATTTCTGTGTAGCTGATAGTGATTGTTTCAATAGGACGATCGTTTTGAACTGATACAGAGTAGCTAGAAATCATTGCATCTGTAAGTTCGATTTTCATGATTTCTTCAACTTTATCACCTTGCTTAGTGATATGGAAAATAGCTGGAAGGCCTTTACCAATAGTTGCTTCTTTGAAAAGATCCGGAGATGCTTTATCTTGAAGTTTAGTGATAGTTACATCGCCAAGACGAGTAGAGCTAGACTCACGGTCCATTGCTGTACCAGTTGCTGCACTAATTTCACGGCTTACATTCCAATCTAAAGATAATACTGTGATTAAATCTTTGAAAGACTCAGCCGTAGTTTCGCCTTTGATTGGACCGTATTTTAAATATGTATTTGCTTGCATTTGATAATGCTCCTTTTAATTAAACAATGTTATCCATTTAAACTGGATTATTTACTTTGGTTTCCCAAAAATTCCTTTGAAATCATTATCTTTAATACAGCAATGAAAAGGCCTTCAGATTCCTTTCCTTAGATGAAGACAATGTCTCAAAAATTCCATGTAGTGAATTAAGGCAACAAAATTATAATACCCTAAAATCAAAGAAACAACCTTAATACAAAGTTAATTTAAATAAACTTTAATTTAACTCAATATTAAATTCATTATCTTTTACAGCCAACTTTATACTATTTATTTTTTTATCATCAATCATACTAGAAAGTAAAACTTCAGATAATAATGGTAATAATTTATTTTGCAAAATAGTGTGTATGTTCCTAGCACCGGACCCTGCATTTTGGCAATTATCAATTATATATTCTATTACGTCATTTTCATATTTAAGCTCAGCATCGTAATGCTTGTTAACGCGTTTAACAATTTTTGCTATTTGTAATGAGGCAATTTCTGAAAGGATATCGTCACTTAGTGGGATGTACGGAATTACATTAATACGACCTAAAAAAGCAGGCTTAAATGAAGCGAGTAAATCATCTTGTAATGCTTTTAATAAGCCTTTAATACTTGGCTTACTTTCTTCGTCTTCAAATAAGCTCATGGTGGTATCAGTACCCACATTTGAGGTCATAATTATAATTGTATTTTTGAAGTCGATATCTCGACCTTCACCGTCTTTTATTGTACCTTTATCAAATACTTGATAAAAAATATCTTGCACACCAGGATGTGCTTTTTCCATTTCATCAAGCAGCACTACGCTGTATGGTTTTCTTCTTACGGCTTCGGTTAATATGCCACCTTCGCCATAACCTACATACCCAGGAGGTGAACCAAGCAGTAGTGATACTTTATGCTCTTCTTTGAACTCAGACATATTAATAATGGTGACATTTTCTTCACTGCCATACACTTCTTGTGCAAGCGAAAGTGCAGTCTCGGTTTTACCTACACCACTTGGACCTGCCAACATAAAAATACCGTTAGGTCGGCTTTCATCTGCTAGTTGGGCGCGAGATGTTTGCACTACCTTAGCGATTAAATCTAACCCATGGTCTTGCCCTACAACACGTTTTTTCATTTGCTGTGCAAGGTTTAAAATGCCATGTATTTCATCTTCGTGCATTTTACCTACAGGTATGCCAGTCCAATCTGATATAACCTGTGCAATAAGCTCTTCATCCACTTGCCAATGAACCATATTATGTTCAAAAGCAGTTAACTTTTCTTTACTCTGCTTAAGATTGGCTAAAATTTCATCTGATGAATTTTCTTGATCTGAGTTAATAGACTCGAGCGCCTTATTAAGCTCAGCAACAATTTCTTTTTCTACTTTAAATTGCTCTGTTAATGGCGCTAACTGCTCTTCAATAGTTACAAGTTCAGTTTTAAGTGTGTCTAGCTGCACTGAATGATCTAAACCTGTTTTCTGTTCACGGTGTAGCATCTGCACTTGTGTTTCTATTTCACTTAAACGATTTACAAGTTGCTCTATAGTGTTTGGTGTAGATGCTTGGCTCATTGCCACCCGTGCGCAGGCAGTATCTAATAATGCCACTGCTTTATCGGGTAATTGCCTTGCCGTAATATAGCGATGCGATAAGTGCACTGCACTTTCAAGGGCTTGTTCAGAAATAAATACTTTGTGGTGTTTTTCCATCACTGGTACTAAACCGCGTAACATAGCCACTGCTTTTTCTGGCGTTGGCTCTTCTACTTTTACCACTTGGAAGCGACGCGTCAACGCAGCATCTTTTTCAAAAAACTTTTTATATTCAGCCCACGTTGTAGCAGCAATGGTTCTAAGCTCGCCACGGGCAAGTGCTGGTTTTAATAAGTTAGCAGCATCGTTTTGGCCTGCGGCCCCACCGCTACCAATCATCGTATGAGCTTCATCAATAAATAAAATAACCGGGTTAACTGAGTTTTTTACCTCGTTAATTAATGATTTAAGACGATTTTCAAACTCGCCTTTCATGCCTGCGCCAGCTTGTAATAGTGCTAAATCTAAGCTGTGGATTTTCACATTCTGCAGCACGGCCGGTACATCTTTTTGTGCAATTCTTAAAGCTAAGCCTTCAACTACAGCTGTTTTACCTACACCCGCTTCACCGGTTAAAATTGGGTTGTTTTGACGGCGTCTAGTTAAAATATCTACCATTTGGCGAATTTCGAAGTCGCGGCCCAAAATAGGATCTATTTTTCCGGCTTTTGCTTGCGCCGTTAAATCAACAGTAAATTGGTCAAGGCTCGGTGTTTTAGAGTTTGTAGCCGATTGGCTAGCCGTGTTTTGCACTGAGTGATTACGCTCTTGCGATTGAGCAACAATTTCCGGCCATGCATGGAGTAACTGCCCTGGCTCTATTTTATTAAATAACTTACTACAGCGCGTTACTAAGCTCGATAAGGTATCGTCTTTTACAAGCGTATAAATAACGTAGGCACTGCGAATTTGGTTATCAGTAAACTCAATACTGGTACTTAACCAAGATTGCTTTAATAGACTTGTAACATGCACAGATAAACTAGGTGATGACTCACTACCGGTTTTAAACGCTTCTAGAGATTGATTTAAGTCTTGTTTTACTTTTTCAATATCAATGTCAAAAGAGCCAAAAATAAGCCTAACGTCATCTAGTTGCTGCTCAATCATGGCAAGTAACCAGTGTTCAAGCTCCACTGTAAAGTGGCTTCTGCTATTACAAATTGCAACCGCCGCCTCTAGGCTTTTTCTGCAATCAGGGCTTAGTTTTTCAACTAATTTATTGAGTGTCATCGAAGACATACAGTGTTCCTTTTAATTTTAATTATCCCTTAAACGATAACTTAGTAGGGTTAGATTTTGATTTGTTATTTTGTACTGCTAAAAAAGAATTAATTCCAAGTTGGGCTTTATCCTCTAAAAGCTGGGCTGTATCTAAACGTGTAAAATCAGCTTCAATTATTAAACGAAACTGAATAGAGTTTCCTATATAATCTTTTGTGATTTTTTTTGCCAATTGAAACAACTCACCCCTTGGTAAAAGTTGTTTGACTTTGCAAGGCTTATTGGGTTTTATATGTACTTCTATGCTAGAAGACACATCCCATACCTGCTTACCTATCACTGAATCAACCCCGAGCCGCGCATGTTGACCTTCATACATAACTTGACTAGCTAAAGCCGTTTGTTCTTGCAACTTTAGCTCATACCACTGACCAACCATCTGATTTATTTTTACTTCACAGCCAAGATAAGAACCAAGCACACTTTGTAAGTCAAAAGCATTGCGAATTTTTCGGCTGTACAAACCTGAAAAGTGCAACTGATGTTCATTATACCCACCACTTAATAGCCCCAACATTTGAGTATACGGGTCTTTTTTTTTGTCGTTATTTATATGATTTAGTGAAGGTTTATATTTTTTCCAAGCTCGGTAATACAAAGAAATCAGGCGATGGTTAAACATGTCATAAAAATCGCGCATGGTTGTGTCTTTATAGCGCAGCCTTTGCATAACCAGTTCGCTATAAAATTGCGGTAATGCACCAGAGCAGCCAGTTAACCCCATAAATGACACCTGTATATTTACTTTATGCAAGCCATCTTCAAAACCAGCTTCTTCAAGCTTAGTAATTGAATTTCCCGGGTAGCCAAACTTTTGTGTTGCCGTAAATTTTATTAATTCTTGTTTTGGGTTGCTATCGTAGCCAACGTGGCGATAATCAAAGCCACGCTTTTTAAGCTGGTTTTCAATTATGAAAACCGCTTTATAAAAATCGACTTGAGAAGCTTGGGCGATCAGTTGCTTTATCATAATAGTGGTCTGTCACCTACGCGCGCAGGCCACTGATAATATATTTGCTCTTGCTCTTTTAAACGCAAGCTCAAACGTGTGTAACTATTTATAGCGGCAAACTGAGCAAAGAAATGATCCAACACTGCGGCAAAAAAGAACATGCCACTGCCCGAAAAATCATCGTTAGCAAAAGTAATTTCTATTTCGCTGCCAGTTACAAAACTTACCCTGCCTTTTTGAATAACACGCGCGGTTGCAGGCTCAATACTAACGCGATATATATTATCTATTAGCCCTTTGGTTTGAGGCGATGCTCTAAAGTCATATAGACGAAGTACTTCTTTTAATTTATTACACGCATCTTCACCGCTAAACGTATCGAGTGTTAAATGATTAACAAGCTGCCAGCGCGTTGCATCGGCTAATACGGGTCTAACTGCATGTGTAAAAGGTGCTAAACAACGAATTTTTTTAATTACATCGCCGCGCTCTGGCATCAGTAATCCAAGCTCATCGTCGCCAAATGGCATACTCGCAGGTAAATTACGGTTGCTACAATTTGCGCGTACAGTGAGTACAGAGTTACCTTCACCATATTCCATAGCGCTGTTTTCAAATTTAGCATCTACCAATGACATAAATGTCTCGGTGCCAGACTCTACATAACCGCCCGCCCACGACGCTGTTTCTCTTCTTATATGCCAAAATAGGTCTTCGTGACCTTGATAATTTGGATGAGTTTGACCATAAAATGGCGCAACGACTTGTTTATTACCTTTGTGATCAAACGCTATAACCTCTGAAATACCAATCACTTCAGAAATTTCTGAGTCCATATAACGCGGTGCAAGTTGATACTCGTATTCACTTATCTCAGGGCGAATTGGCTCAAGCTCTTGCTCGAATAAGTTAATTATTGGCGTGCACCCGAGTAAAAACATATCCTCATCAACCTGTTTCTCAAGCTCACTTGACTCAGTATCAAGGTATATATAGATATCACATTTGTTGGAGTTTTTAGGTAATGCGCCGCGTATACCTTCAAGTTCAAAAAAACGAAACTTCTCAGGAAAAGTAAAGTTTTCGACCAATAAACGATAACCGGCAGCAGAGCGCTGAGAGTAAGGCACAACCGCTTCGTGTGTTTCAAACCCGACCGCTTTTAATTGGTTTTTTGATAAGTATTTAATGCCTTCTTCGCCATTATCTATGGCTATACCAATGCTGTGTTTAAATAACAGTTCGTACACTTTAAGAGTATGGTGCCACTGCCCGTTTATATATACGCGAAGTTTTTCTAAACCAGTTTCTGCAAGCGGAACGCCCTTGTATTCACCGGTTAGCTCTAACTTAAATATAGACTTTGCCTTTTCATGCCAACGCGGCTTAGGCGCTACAAAAGGGCTGTTATCAAACTGGGCTTTAGTGATTTCAATGGGCCAAAGGTAGGTTTCGTAACAGGTTTGAAACTTACATTGCTTCATAGAATCAACGTTAGTTTCAACTTCACTTGCTCTTGGGATGACAACACCCGCGGTTGAAAGGTTTTCGGCTTCTAATTTTACAATCGACATAGAAGGGATAGGTGCTTGGTAATCTGGGAGCATTTGCCCTAATAAAGCATCGGTTAGCTCAGGGAAACTATCATCTAGCTTTTGTCTAATATTGGCAGTTAAAAACGCAAACGATTCAATAAGTCGTGATACATGAGGGTCTTCAACATGATCTTCACTAAGCTTTAAACGCCCTGCTACTTTTGGGTATTTCTCAGCAAAATCTTTTCCTAAATGACGCACAAATGCTAATTCACGATTGTAATACTTTAATAATTCATCGTTCATAATGATGCCTCAATAACCTTCATACCCAAATTAACGGGCTCTACCTCAGAATCAAAGCTTATAAATTCTGGCTCAGGATCAGCGTATAAAAGCGCATTAATACGCAAGTTTAAAACGCGATTAACCGGTACTTCTTCATCAGTAAATACTTCAACTTCTAAAAATCGTGGCTCAAATTTTAAAATAGTGTTTCTAACTGTCTCGCATAGCAGTGCTCGACCTTCGTGAGAACTGACCGACATACTTGAAAAATCAGGCAAGCCGTACGATAAACACGACGTTGAAAGCTCACTATATTGTGTAGGCCACGTATGCCACTGGATTCGGGCGTTAAGCAGTGCTTCTATATCTCTTCGCACACTTTTACGTAGCTCACTTATTGTGATCCCCTCTGTACGCGATGGTGCATCTTGAAAGTCAGGTTCATCATCAATGAGCCTGTCTAAAATTGATGCCTGAAGCTGCTGCTTATGTTCTATCATTTTTGCTCAAATATAAATTATGCTGCTTCTACAGCATTAACTTTTAAATTAGGAATTGTGATCGCCTCATCATTAATAAATAGCATTTTCATGCCTTTACCAATAATGAATTCATCTTTGAGTTCAACCCAATCAGAGACCTGACCTAATTTTTCAAGGTCCGATTCTGCATTGGCATAGACAAGGGGTAAGTGTGCTGTACCTGAAGGGCCTTCTTTAATCGTTATTTCAACACGTAGCCAAATACTTTCTAATACTGAACTTACAGGCTCTACCTTTAACGACTCAATTTCATCAAAATTTGCCAAGTAAAATTCACCATTTGTGCCTAGAACTTCTAAATAAGGATTTAATGTATCGTCCAAGTCGCGTGCCACAGACTCTGCATCATTTAACGAACTTACTCTTAAGGTTTCCATTTGTGCAGAAAGCTCTGCAGCTTCATCAATTTCTCCCTGAAGCAAAGCCACATGCATTTTTAAAAACAATGTGTCTATCTCATCAGCATCATGAAATAATTTAGGGATCCCTTTACCTTTGTAAAAGTCTATTCGTGATTGCTGAGCACGGATCAAATGTCTAAGATTTACAGCACCGACAGCAAACTCAGGATTCTTTTGAACCATAAAGTCGAGTTGTTTATCAGCTTTTTCAAGCTCACCATTTATACAAAGTAGCTCAGCGTAGCTACTTCTGATATCAAAATTTAAAGGCTCATCTTGAAGCTCTGCAGCACATAGGCTAAGTGCTTCAGTTAATTTTCCCTCGCGGATTAAGCTGTGTATTTTCTTCATGGTTATTCCTTTATTTTGTGATGAGGACTGAGCTCTGTTATTAATTTAATGCTCGAGACCATTTGATCTAATTGAAAATGGGGTTGTAATTGTAAAACAGAAAAAAAATGACCCGGATTTGCTTTGTTTTCACTTACTTTAATGCGCGCATTGCTCAGTGGGTATTTACTTCTGATTTGCTCTGATGCTGAGTCTGATGCGGTTGTATAGTTATTTATCCACGCTTGTAAATCACGCTCGCATGCATGAGCATTTATGTAAGAGCCCACTCTATCGCGTGCTAATATTTTTAAATAATGTGCAAAGCGTGAAACACATAAAATGTATTGCAACATAGATGAAAGGCGCGCATTAATATTAGCTGCGCTGGATTCGTAATTATTTGCTTTTTGTACCGATGCGTTGCTATAAAAAACGATGTGCTCTGAGTTAGTAACTGATGATGCTGGGATAAATCCAAGTTCAGAAAACTGCTTTTCAAATTTGCTAGTCACCAATAGATCGAGTGGCGGTTTTGCCTCTTTTTGGTATGTATCATTTGCAAAACTATCTTTTGCAAGCCCTGTAACTAGTCCTTTTGACACTTTTCCTGGCTCAATACCTCTAATATGCCCAAACCAACCACTATCGCAATAGGCTCTAATTATTGTTGATACAAACTGAAATGCAGCGTTACCCCATAACATATCTGTTTCGGGGCTTTTAATTTGTTCTTTAAAGTAAAAATCTTGATGGCGTTTACCATCGTTAGTGTAAGGTGCTCTGACTAAAACGTGCGGTAACGTTAAACCAACAAAGCGTGCCTCTTCCATTGATCTAAAGCTTTGCCATTTTACATATTCAGGTTGCTCAAATTGATTGAATAAATCTGCGTAGTACCCTAGATCAGAAAAGTTATCTGCGCCAAAAAGGTTTGGAGACGCTGAACATATAAATGGTGAGAATGCTGCAGCTGCAGTGCGCGAGATTTCTTTAATAGTATCAATGTCGTTATAAATAGTGCCATTAGAGGGCATATTACTAATTTCGTAGTCGCCAATTACCACACCAAAAGGCTCGCCACCGGCGCTATCAAATTCACTTTGATAAAGTAATTGAAAAAAGTAACTTTGGTCGAAATCTATTGCTTTATTGACATCTTTAGAGAGGGTTGCCCAATCACAGTTTAGTACCTTTATTTTTACTTTATTTTCTTTGTCAAATTGCTCTGTTTGAAGGGTTAACCAATATAAACTCCGCCAGCTTGCTTCTAACTTTTGAAATCGCGTGTGGTGAATTATATTATTTAGTTGCTGAGAAATTAGTTGGTCAAGTTCTACAATTATTCTTTGTAAATAAGGACCAAGCGATTCTTTGCTCCAAGAAATGGGAGAATCAGAAGAGCCTTCAAGCCACAATAACAGTGCCTTATCTAAGTTTTTTTCATATAGAAAACGCTCTAATAAAGCATCATTATCGCTAATTCTAGACTGCGACTTTTGATGAAAAGCGTAGTTTTGATTTATAAATGAAAACTCTTCGTGATTCATTTTACTGCATTATCCTTAACGCTAAAGATTGGCTAATTAACCAATCTCTGGAATTTTAGCTACAAGGCGTAATGAAGAAGTAAGTTCTTCCATTTGTAGCCAAGGTCTTAACCATGCCACTGCGTTATAAGCACCTGGCTGACCTGGTATTTCTTTAACTGATACTTTCGCATCGGCTAACGGGTAGCGTGCTCTGATATCTTGACCACCACCCTCTGTCGCATTTACGTATGATAAAATCCAACGATTTAGCCATGACTCAACATCTTCTGCTTCCATAAAGCTACCAATTTTATCACGCGCCATCACTTTTAAGTAATGTGCAAAACGAGATGTTGCCATTAAATAAGGTAAGCGTGCTGAAATTGCAGCATTAGCTGTTGCATCAGGCGTTGAATATACTTGTGGTTTTTGACAGCTTTGCCCACCAAAGAAAACAGCGTAATCAGTATTCTTGTAGTGACATAAAGGTAAGAAACCAAGTTTACTAAGCTCTGCTTCACGACGGTCTGTTATGCCAATTTCCGTTGGGCATTTAAGATCCGGATCACCATCATCACTTGTGAAAATATGCGTTGGTAAGCCTTCAACTTTACCGCCACCCTCAGCACCACGAATCGCAGTACAAAAACCGTATTGTGAAAACGCCTTGGTCATATTAGTGGCCATTGCGTAAGCTGCATTACTCCAGCAGTAATCACTATTTTCGGTACTTACTGAGCGCCCTGCTTTTGGTTCAACTTCAAACTCTTCATAGTTAAACTCTTCTACAGGTTTAGAAGCTGCACCATAAGGTAAACGTGATAAGAAGCGAGGCATAGTTAACGATACAAAACGTGAATCATCGCTGTCTCTGAACGAGCGCCACTTTGTGTACTCTAATGATTCAAACACTTTTTCTAAATCTCGAGGTTTAGTTAACTCTTCCCAGTTATCAAAGCCGAATAAAGAAGGTGACGAAGCGGCAATAAATGGACAGAAACCAGCCGCTGCCACGTTCGACATTAAGCTTAACGTTTCAACATCTTCTGGGTGGTTAGTAAATTCATAGTCGCCCACAATTGTGCCATAAGGTTCTCCGCCTGGTGTACCAAACTCAGATTCGTAAATCTTTTTAAATGTTTGGCTTTGGTCAAACTCAACTGCTTTACTCAAATCTTTATGCAATTCTTTTTTCTTCATGTTTAAAACACGAATTTTAAGCGTTGAGCTCGTTTCAGAATTCATTACAAGGTGGTGTAACCCACGCCAAGAACCTTCTAGCTTTTGAAACTCATCGCTATGCATGACAACACTAAGCTGTTTTGATATTTTTTGATCAATTAATTGAATTGCTTCATTAAATGTCACAGTCATGTTTTTATTCCATTGAACTGTGCCTTTTAATGCCTCTTCAGTTAACGTTTTAAGAAGCTCTTCTGCGCGACTTGCATCAGTTTGCTTAGTAGCACCAATTGCTTGCTCCAATAACGATGAACTTGCCTCAGCTGTTGACTCTAATTCAGTACTTAGTTGCTCTGCACTCATTTTTCAGTCTCCTCTAGCTTAAGTTCCTTAGCGATAGAATCAAGGTTCGAAGTATTACTTAATACTTCTTCTAAAACATTTTCTAGCTCTTCTGAACGGTCAATCTTAGTCATTAGATCGCGTAATTTATTACGCGTTTCCATTAGTTTACGCAATGGTTCAACCTGATTCACAACAGCCGCAGGCTCAAAATCTTCAATCGATTTAAAGTTAAGACTAACATTAAATTGAGAGTCATCTTCACTTAAAGTGTTTTCAACAACTAAATTTAATGAAGGACTCATACGCTTCAAAACATCATCAAAATTATCACGATCAATCTGAATGAAACGTCTATCTTTTAATGGCTTTAAAACTTCAGTGTTATCTCCTGAGAAATCCCCCATTACACCAACAACAAATGGTAATTCTTTTTTTACTGCTGCACCCTCAGTTTCTACATCATAGGTGATGTGAACGCGAGGCTTACGTACTCGTTTTAATTTATCATGGATACTCATAGAGAACTCCTTTTACTTATGTTTCAGTTTCGCTGATCTTAATGCCAGACAACTTAAAGTACCCGGTCCTAGCATCACTATCTGTTATCAATTCATTTAATAATTCAGGCAGCGATAATTCGCTCCATCGAATCACTTGTTCTATCGTGTAAGACATTGGAGAATGCGGTTCGGTTTTTCTAAAAAACGCCGCTATTTCTTTAAGCTTATTTATTGCATTCTCACGTGAATCAATTGCTTGGCTAATGGCCTTTTTAGGCGCCTCAACTGCATCCTGCTCTTCACCGTTTTGAGTGAGTTGCTCTTGTGTTTGCTCTGATATCAACGCCTGTTCAGCTGCAACAAGTTTGTCTGCAGCAATATGGTTAACAGCAGCCAAACTTACCTCAAGCGCTTGTTTAATATTTGAGGTAGGTTGCGGTTGCCCCGTCACTTTATCCATCACGTCACTAAGCTGGGCAAACTCAGAAATCGCCTCTTCAATATCTTGTTTTAATGTTACAAAAAATTCTGTACTTGTCTCTGCAGCACTTTTTTCGATTAATTCAAAATCAACCGCGCCCTGTGCTAGCTTTTTCTCTCTTTTGTCATCATTAAGCCTCGAAATATCATAGCCTTGCTGATACTCCCAAAATGTAAAAGGGTCTAAGCTAACACTGTCGGTTAAAAGTATGCTTTTAATGGGGATAATCAGAGTCCCCTCACCTGCGGAACCATTCAATCCGCCAAGCGCTGATACTTTGTCTGAAATTTCATCGTCTGCATCAAGGGAGGGATATAGCGCATCAAAATAATTATCTAATAATTGGCTGGCCACTTTAAAGCCAAAAGCAAGTCCTTTAAAACCATGAATTCGACAAAGGGCTTCAATAAACCACGCTAAATACTCAATATCTTTGCTTTCTGTTTTTAGCGCGTTGCTGCATTGTTCTAATAAAGGTAACCAGTCGCGGGCAAGTGATGAAATACCCTCCTCGTCTACTAGCGCGTTTCTTTCTGCGGCACGAAGTTGGTTTCTTAAATCTTTTAAGGCGTAATAAGTCGACGTAGGAGAAACATCCGAGCGCGGGTCTAAGCCTGCGATTTCAGTTTCAGAAATAGGGGAAATATACTCTTCAAATACAAACATTCCATCGTCCTAATAATTATCCATAAAACTCCAATAAAGCGGAGCGGATTTCATATTACATTCTTTATATTAAAATACAAGCCCAGTTACAATTGAGTTTAAATCTTAATTGTTGTTTTTATAAAAATAATTAAAATCTAATATACTTAATTAATCCATGCCGGAAATTAAAGTAAAAACTCTAAATCAAAAAAGATAGTATTCTTTATATTTAAGATTAACTACTTAGTAAAAAGTGGAATTGTAGCTTCATCTTGAATTTTGTATGTTTCCGATTTGCTACTAAAATTATCATGGCCGTATTTGATTATAATACAGGTAACATTATCGCGTGCTCCTCTTACTAAAGAAGAGTGCATAAGCGCCATACCTGAATCAATAATACTATTAGGTTCTAATGACAAACATATTTCTTCATCAGACAATTCACCTGTTAATCCATCTGAACAAAGTAAGAAAATATCATTAGTATTTGCTTCACCTTGTACTACATCTACTTTAACTTCGTCTGTAACGCCCACAGCGCGTGTAATCACATTCGAAAGCGGGTGCGTTTTTGCTTCCTCAACTGAAATTACGCCTTCATCGATAAGATCGTTCACTTGGCTATGGTCCCGCGATATTTGCTGTAATTGACCATTTCGTAGCATGTATGCCCGGCTGTCACCTACCCACAAAACGTAATATTGATTATCTTTTATAAATAAGGCGGTTACTGTACTGCCCGCTGTTTTGCTTCCTAAGTACTGAGCACTGTATTCATTTAATTGACGATTTGCATCTTCAATAGCTGAAACAATATGCGAAACGCTAAGCGTAGCTAGTGTCTTTTCTTCAACTTTTGCTCTAATAACATCTACGACTAGTTGGCTTGCAACTTCACCCGCTTCATGTCCACCCATTCCATCAGCTACTACCCATAAGTTATGGCTATTAATTTCAACATGAGAGTCTTCATTTAATTGCCTAACTGCACCGCGATGAGTTATTGCGTAACTTGTGCTTAAATTGCTAATCACTATTTTTTACCTGTGTGTAATTCCATTCCCAATGTTTCCATCGGCCATCTAACATAGCAGCAACTTGGTTAACAGGCGGTAGTCCTGAAGTAACAAGCATCATAGGCTTTATATTGCATGAACCGTGTGTCCACCAAACACTATAATCACCATGCTTTTTATATAAAAGTGCATGTAGGGCGTCTTTTAAAACATCACTTGATAGCTCATCACCTGAGAACTCAAATGCCTCACCCTCTTTATTTTTGTCACTAGAGGGAGAAATACTAAGCTGCTTTTTAGGCGCTATAAGGGTGTTTATCGATTTAGCAACGTCTTTTCGCCAAGTAAAAAGGTCAACAGAGCTATCGAGCACTTTAAGTACAGTGTCTTCGTACTCTAAGGAGAACACGCCCGAATTTAATACTTCTATAGGCGCAACTTCTAATGTACTGGCTACCGTAAATGGATAATGACGCCCTACTGCATCCATGCTCGGTAATAGGGTTCCCATTACGCCTTTATCACCGACAATATTTGGCGATAATGCAAAATGCCATACAGGGCCTGTTAGGTAGTTATCTTGCCAATTGTCACCCAACTGTTCTTTGCTTACAGCAATAGCTGCTTGCAGCCATTGCTCCCAGTGCTCTGAAAATTCTTTCGAAACGCTGTCTTGAACAAAGTCCCCTAAGCTAGGGACTTTGCCAAGGTAGCCTATATTTATAATCGGGTCGGACATGAAAACTTCTCTACACTTTTATTCCAAAATGGATGTCTAATTGATTTTGGCAATAGCTCAACTTTTGCGTTGTTACCCATGAGAGAAAAATGTAACTCTAAATCCTCACGTGTTTTAGCTCTTTTAGCGCTTAACTCATCCAACATGCGATAAAGCGACCATTCACCTTGGTAAGTTGTATTTACAGAGCGGCCTCCATTAGGTGGAGTGAATACAACTCGCGTTTTACTTTGTCCACTTGCGCCTGGCCAAACAAAGTTAGTAACTCTTAAAGGGCCATGCCGGTAAATCATTGATTGACCGTCAATTTCAATCATTAAGCTCGATGTAGTTTTATCCAACGATAGCGGACGTAAGCCAAACTCAATTCTAGGTGTTGCACTTCCACCATCGAAGAATACCGTTTGAATTTGATGGGCTAGTTCAAACATGGCTAAAGTATCAGCGCTTATGCCAATGTCTTTTTCAAACTTCCACGGACTCGAACTCATATCCACACTTGGCGCTACATAGTTAGTGAAGAAGCTATCAATAGTGCCATCTGGTCCAAAGAAGCGTGTAAAGTCTTTCATATTCACTTCTTTTTGTGCATAAGGAGAGAAAGGGTATCGGCCCACAATAGCTGCGTTGTACTCACGTAAAACTTGGCTTTTCCAAATCTCATTTAAGTGTCTGTTAGCGCTATTTTTAGTGATATTACTGGTATCTCTGCTTATATCTAATAACCAGCTATTAAATGGGTAAGGTAGATCACGGCTTTGGAACTCAAGCTGGCGAATGAAACTTGGTTTACTTTTTCCACTGATTTGATCTTTTATCGAAGATTTTAACTGATCACCTCTATCAAGCTTAGTGAGATATACATTAAGCTCTCTGAGGTTTTTCTGAATGTTATCTAATTGCTGAGCATCAATATTTATAACATCCTCAAACGCTTCTTCAACCTGATAACCTGGTAGTTTAATGTCAAACTTAGGCGCTTCGTCAGGTAAAAAACGTTTAATTCTGTTAGCTTTAGTTTGCATTGCAATTTCAGCGGCATTAGCGGCAACTTTACCCGCTGCTTTTTGATTCTCTGACACCGGCAGTTTGGTTAGTTGCACATTTTTTTGTACAGCCATAATAATATTTTTAATCGGTGCTTCTGAACCTGCTAGTACATCTGTAATATTGACACCCTCAGCAGGTGAGCTGTACTGATTTAGGCTTAGATCGTCGATAAATGACTGCCAAAAGAAGATATAATCTTGAAAATAACGTTGCTCTAATTTCTTTTCAATTTCTTCTTTAGAAATATCATAAGTGCCCGATGCCTCCTCGCCATATACCCAGCTGCTTGCCATCAAATTGCCAAGCATTTTACTTTTCTCAACATTAAAAATGCCGTGAAAACCGTTAAAGGTATATAAACCAGGAATACTTCGAGTCAGCTCACCGTTGTTTCTGAATGTGAATTTTTGCGCGCTTTCAAAACTAATAATGTCTGTTAATCTAAACGGCGGAATGCTGCTATCAAGAAAATCAGCTTGTAGGCGTTGGTATGCTCTTTCGGCTATTGGTAACTTAGTTAACTCAGCTCTAGCTATACGCACTGCTTGATTATCTATTTTTGTTTGACTAACCCCCAGCTCTAATAAGGCAGCAATGTGGTTCATTAACTGGCCGCGAGTTAGCGCATTTTTATCACCCGGTAGATTTCTTTCTAGGTATGCATTAAACCAAGCCGAAATATCTTCACTTTCAAAGTACTCAGGTTGGAATAGCATTAAATAGCACTTTAGCGTCTCGTATAAATAGCTAAGGTGCTCTGGGTGCGCTTCCATTTCTTTAATTAACGTATTGGCTATATAAGGTTCTAAATACGTTTGTAGAGACCTGTTATAAGCTTGTGTAGATGACTGTTTAATTTCATTAAGCTTATTAAAACCTATCGACTGAGATTCATCGTCATCAAGTAACGCAGGATTGTTAGCTGGTAAATTTCTTAGCGCATTGAGCCTGTCGTTTAATACTAATAAGTTACTTCTATCAAACGAGGCTCCATCTAGCTCCTGATAACTTTCAATGGCTTCATCTGTAGCAGCCATTAAATTATTATTCCATGCAAAGCTAAAGTACCACGAAATAGAAAAACCAATTACCGCAATACTGGCTAAAGAAATACTACCTACTCTCAGCCATTTGTTTTGCTTATCGTGATGTTTGTTAGTACTTGCTAGGTTTTGTTCAGGGAAAATCACACCTTCTAAAACGTTTTTAATAAAGAAGCTTTTCGATTGATTTATATAGCTAGAATCTGCTGAGTTTACATCATTTAAAAAACTAGCTGGCTTCCCTTCTTGAGTAGCACTGGTCAAATACACGCCCCTAAACATAGGGAGTTCTTCATACGCGTTAGGGGTAAAAATTTCTTTTAAAAACGCATCGCCAACACCTTGAAGCACACGAAGTTGTCTCGGAAATTCAAAAATTTTGGCTCGTATTTCTTCATTACGCTCGTTAATCAACCTACGATTAAGCATTTCTGTCAGCTTTGAAATTAACGCGTGAAACTCTTTATTAAACGCTTCAACTTGAGTGTCTTTATCTAGGTCTAACTCAAAAGTAACCCCCCAAACTTGCTCGCATTCCTCTTCTGTAAGCTCGCCAAAAAACTCTCTAAAACCTTCAATTAAATCAACTTTAGAAAGAATGACGTACACCGGAAAAGTCATACCCAACTGATTTTGTAACTCTTGTAAGCGCTGTTTAATTGCGCGGGCATGCAGATTACGCTCTGTTTTAGTTTGACTCATGAGCTCAGAAATACCCATGCTGATCATTACACCGTTAATGGGGCGCAGCGGGCGGTATTTGCGTAAGAGCCCTAAAAAGCCCTCCCAGGCGCGCGAGTCATGCTTTGCGTGGCTACTTTGTGTTGTGTATCTTCCTGCGGTATCGATAAGTACGGCTTTATTAGTGAACCACCAATCACAGTTTCGTGTACCACCAACACCATGGACTAAATCCACACCTAACTTATCTTTTAACGGATAGTCTAAGCCTGAGTTATTAATAACTGTTGTTTTACCGGCCCCTGGCGGGCCAATCATAATATACCAAGGTAATTGATATATATTTTTACCTTTAAATAGCTTTACATCTTTGAGTAAATTGATAGCTTCATTCATGCGATTTTTTAACGTGGTGATCTCTTCATTTACCTCGTTACTGCTCGACTCATCGCTTTCAATTAACTCATCGGCCATTTTCTCATCGCGTTTGCTTTGTTGCGTTAAGCTATAAATTTTGGTGATAGCAAACACTAAAATAACAAACAAAATAGTTAACAGCCGTGCTGCTACGCTCTCTAAAGGTATATAGTCGGCAATCGCGATAAGCGGACCACCAAACCAAATTAATAAAGATAACGCCAAAAAGCCGATAATTAACATGGCTGTTTTAGAAGTGAGTACGTAAGTAATTTTTTTTATTTTGTGTGAAAAACTCATGTCAGCCTCATTAAAATAATAAATCGATTTCAATTCGTCGGTTTAGTGACCGAGAAGCTGAATCTGAATTGCTGGCGATAGGCTCTGCTGCACCTTTACCCTCAGGCCATAAACGGCCACTTAGGTTTGTACTTTTAGCCATAGAATTGGCAACTTGCGTTGCACGCGCTAATGATAGATGCCAATTTGATGGATATTTATCGGTACGGATAGGCGTATCATCGGTATGTCCAGTAATTAAAATACGGCCTTTTGTCCCTTCTAAACTACGTGCTAGCTTTTCTAAAATAGGTTGAATGGACGGTAATAATTTCGCATCGCCTTGATTAAATAGACTTTCATTATTTATTGAAATTCGTATACGGTCTAAATTTTTCTTTACTGTAACAATCCCCATCTGAATTTCTGTTTGCAGTAACTGCTCAAGTACTAATAACTGCTTATCTTTTTTATCTACACTTTCGTTTTGCGCTATAGGATGAATCACAGCCAGCTTATCGTTAAGTGAAGTAACGCCGTCGTTTAGTTTCATGTTAATAAATAAGTAAACCATTAACAGCACTAAGCCCAGCACTGAAAAAATCACCCAAAGCGGAACTTGATTTCTAAGCTCTACACCAGCGGCAACACGCTGCTTCCAATTAGGCGAAAGTTTATTATTCAGCGGCCCATCTAATTGATTTAAAAGGTGATATATTTGAGAGCGGTATTCTTCTATTTTAGTATCGCCACCATTGTCTAATCTATATTTACCTTTAAAGCCTAAGTTTAAGCAATGGTACTGCAACTCAATAAATTGTTTGTGCTGTTCAGGTTGAGCTAGTGCATTATCAAGCAGGGTGTAAAAGTATTCACCGCCAAACGTTTCTTTATGAAACGTCGATAGTAAACTCTCATCAGCCCACTCCATTGAGCTCCATTTAGAATTTAAAACTGATTCATCTAAAATCGCGCACAAGCAATAACGCGAGTTGGTAATGACATCTTTAGAAAGCCCCTGGTTGCGCACTTCAACTTCAAAGCGCTTTACAGCCTCAACACAGCGATGCTTTAAAGCAGCAATATTTGTCATCTCTTTAGCTTGGCTAATCGAAATTACAATTGAAAAACAATCTGTTGCCGCTTCTAATAGTGGGTTTTTAAAAATTGAAACTTTAGACGTATTAGTAACACTGCTGGCAACAGGCTCAACAGACATCACTGTTTTATCAGCATCGTTATCAACATTAGGAGTGTTTGAAGTGTCACGCCCTAGTCTACCAGGGCGAGGTTTTATAATGGTTTCGTCCATTGAAACTCTTCCTTTAAAAGTTAGGTTCTAATTGCCCAAAGGCTTATTTGTAGCTCAGGGTAATTGCCCGACAAGTGGATAGCGATACCTCCACTTGAACGAAGTTTTTCCCAGTGTTCACCCTGCTTGTTTAACTCAAAGTAATGAAAACCTGCATGGTATGGGATTTGGCGCGGTGCCGTTGGTAAGTTACTAATGGTAATACCAGGAATTTGGTTATTAACTAAGTCACGTATGGTTTCTACACTACCAATCTTAATCTGTGAGGGCAGTATTTTGCGCAGCTCTTCGTGCGGTACACTTGCTTTGATTGCTAAAACAAATTGTGCCGAGTTAAGTACAGATTTATCTTTTAGTGCGCCAAACGAAATACCAAACTTGCTTTGCTCTAATTTAATTTCTGTCGCAGTTTGTTCAATAACATGACTTAAAGATTGATATAAGAAATTAACTACTTCAGAAAATACTTTGCCCAAATTTTCATGATCGTACTTAGGCAGCTTTGGTACTCTTTTATTCGCAGTACTAAAAGTAGATAGCTCGCCAGCAAGCTCAATAAGACGGGTATAAAATACATTTGGGTGGAGGTTATTCACGCTAAGTAGATTGTCAAAAACAGCATCGTACTTATTAAGGGTTTGCAGCATGATAAAGTCGGCAACAGAGGTGCTCCCTGCATAACCTTGACATAAACGCACAGAAATACTCTCTGCGCGCTGTTTTATCATAGAGCCTATTTCTCTTACTAAACCGAGTAACGGCTTGCATTGACCTACTTTTAAAGAGGCAGGTATGTATTTAGTGTCAAGCTTAATGCTTCCTTCATTGCTTACTTCAATAATGCGCGCCACAGGTAGCAAAATATAACCAGCGTGATCATCTGATGAAAGCACAAGTTTGCTATAAATTTTAGCAACCTGAATTACCTCTTGAGATTGAGCACCCAAAGAGTCATCACTAACTGTTAGATCATTTAGCTTATAGCGCGTGACGATATTTTCATCCAGCGCTGAAATATTAATACCACTGCTTTTCAATGCAGGGATGGCAAGGTATACCACCTCATCATACACGTCTTTATTAACCACTAATGGCTCAGGTAAAGGAGTTGACTGCGGCATTTCAATTGGGAGTAAATCAGGCGTGATAGCACTTAAAGACTCAAGAGCAAACTGCCCTGAGCTCAATAATTGTGTGTCTATACTTATATCAAGTATGCCCCACGGATCAGATAAATTCCCTTTGCATAATTGATTTATTAAGTTAGAAAAATGCTTATCTGATTGTTGAAAATGTTGCGGCCTTAAGAACATCCCTTCAGTCCACGCAACACGAGTGTTATCACCCATTTTACAAATCCTTTTTATTGTTCTCTCATGTATGTAGCAATTGCTTCAACATTTACATCTATATCGTCATAGCCTGTTGGATCAACCTCAATAACGGCTCTCCATCTTGCTTGGTCGATATCTCTATAGGCCACAACAACACCCACATAACGGGTATTCCTGTTAAGGCTCATTTTGTATTTTTGTACTGAGTTTGGTTGTAGCTCTAACTCATCTTTTTTAAGTAAATCTGGACCCAGTAGCTTTTCAGGCGTTTCGTATAGGCTAAAAAAGTCCTGCGTATCAAAAATAGTTCGTGAACTAAGTTCAAATATTTTCATAACAACTGGCGACGGTCTATCTGATGTGTCTGGATTTACATCTTTAGAAACATTAATAATTAAATCAGTTGAAGGCGGCACTATTTTATTTACGGTGGTACACCCAACCGTCAAAAAGAGTAGGCTAATGCTCATAAAAAAGAGCTTAAGTTTAGACATTATTTACTTTCCTTCCTAAAACGTTTCTTGAGTTTTATCATTGTAAGCCTTTAAAAAATCGTCAGATAACGCCATAGCGCCTTTAGCATTAACATCATGCGCTAGCTCTTCATAAAGGCTTTGGTATATCTTCCAACATTTTGCTTCTGACTGGCCTGGAATAATCTTTAATACATTAGAGTTTTCATTTACTTGCTGGGTGATCTGCTGGGGAGAAACCTGCTCTAAAATCCCTTTAAGTACACCATCAGCTCCTGCTAATAAAGCATGTTCATGTCTTCGTGTATCAGTAAAACTTTCTTTAATCGACTCACGAGACGACAGGAAGCTTGCACTATTTCTTATGAATAAATTCTGAATAACATCATCAATATCAGCAGAAAATTTTATAGGGTTATTTTGCTTTGTTTGAAACATGGTTTGATTCAAACGTAATTGATTTTTTACCAATGCTCGTTGTCGTAATGACTCCATCAGCTCGTTTAATAATAAATTTAAACTTTGCCCCATTTCAAACCACAACTCTGGTGTATTGAGGGCATTTTGAAGCTCAGTTTTAACACCTAAACCTTTTAAAAACGCCTCAGATAAAGCGGAATTAGCGCTTTCGGTACTAGCGTGTGTTTGCGCTTGTTTTACTGGCTGCTTAACGGGTTCTGGTGTTTTTTGTGGCTCAACTTTAACGGGTTGTTCTGCCACTGCAACATCATCAAAATGGTTTTGCGGTGAGACTGACACAGCAGGGTTCATTAAATGTGATAACTCATCCCAATTTTCAGGAATTTGATTATCAGGCTGTGCCATGTTTTCTTCTTTCATTGAAACAGCAGGCATTGACTCATCTAAAATAGATTCATTTAAAAATAAGTCACTTGAAGAAAAGTTATCTATTTCAGGTGCCGGGGCACTATTTCTTAGTGCAAAGTCATCCGTATTTGGGCGTGCTTCAGTGTATGCTGTCGTAGATTGAGAATCAGCTAACTCGACTTCAATTTGAAAGTCCCCCACAGTAATCACATCACTGTGCGCTAAACGGTGTTTATTGCCTTGACCAAGCGCAGACACGCCAAAATTAACAAACGTTCCGTTAGTAGAGGTATCGTATAAGTAAAACGAATCTCCTTCTTTTTCAATACGGCCGTGACGACTAGAAATTATTTTTTCAGGATCAGGCAAGTGCCAATCGCACGCTTCCGAGCGGCCAAAAATAAGAGAGTGTTTAGTTGTTTTAGAAGCTTCAATTTCAGGCGAGAGTCTATGATAACTAGTTATATTTAGTATCAGTTCCATTTGATAAGTTAGTCCCATAAATCTACATTTTTATTAGGATAAAGTAGAAGCGAAACTATTGTCAACATTGAAATTAATATATAAAAATATACACATATATTTAAATTTGAAGACAATGATAAATCTAATAAACCTAAAAACATGAAATCCAATAATTACATCACCGTTTGAATGTTCCTTTTCCAGCACACTGTAATAAATTTAATCCCAAACAAAATAAAGTGATAAATTACCGATGAATGTACCTTTTACGCCTTTTACAGCGCTTTTAAGCACGTTATTTTTTAAGTTTAAAAATAAAAACAAATTTTAAGTGAGTTAAAACAGGCGACATAATTAATTTTGTATGAAACTTCTACGATAGAAAGATTGCTAAAGTAATCTTTTTTTGTAAAAATACTGCCGTTATCAAAGGGAGAATTGATAAAAACGATAAAAATTCACCTTTGCAATTATTTATATATACACAATAAAAGGATTTATAATGAGCGGTATCAATAATTCTAACGATAAAACTCAGATAGCGTCGCTTGATTCAAATCTCAAAAAACCCCAAGCTAAAAATAAGCTCAATCTAATTGGCAAAAAAATATCTGCTCGTTACTTGGTTGAAGAATTAATTGGCCAAGGCGGTATGTGTTATATCTATCGCGCAAGGGATTTATTTTTAGAAAGCCCAAGCCGCCCTGAAGTGTTTGTTGCGATAAAGGTGTTACTCGAAGAGTTTTCACACTCAGAAGAGGCCATCACTCTCCTAAAAGATGAAACCACTAAAACACAACAGTTAGCTCACCCTAATATAGTTAAAGTCTATTCAGCAGGTTCAGATGGCGATCTTCACTATGTAACAATGGAGCTTGTTGAAGGCGAAACACTTGAGCAAATAATAAAAAGAAATAAACCCACTGGCATGGTGTTTAAAAAAGCCAAAGTAATTTTAGAGCAGTTAGCTGATGCACTGATTTACGCGCATGCACGCGGTGTTATCCACAATGATTTAAAGCCATCGAATATTATTTTTGATTCTAACGGCAACTTAAAAGTACTTGATTTTGGGATTGCAAAACATAAAACCATTGAAGATGCCTATGCTGTTCAAAACCAACAAAATGCCGCAGTTGTAGGTGGTTACACCCCCACCTATGCAAGCCCGGAGCAACTTAAAGGTGCAGAAGCATCAGTTAAAGATGATGTATTTTCTTACGCATGTATAGCCCTTGAACTATTAAGCAGCAAACATCCATTTAACCGCGTAGCAGCTGATAAGCTAGCAAAAGAGACATCGGCAAAACGCCCTAGTAACTGCCCACTATGGTTGTGGGGTAGCTTAAATAAAGCAATTGCATTAAACGCTTCTGATAGATTAAGTTCACTCGACCCCATTACTGCTAAATTAAACCATAATTACAAACCAGCTATCGCACTAGTAGCAAGCTTAGTGGTTGCTACAGTATTAGCAGGGCAATATTACTTATCTAACGATAACAATGTAAAACAGCTCGAAGCAAAATTAGATAATGCTCAGGCTATAAATCAGCAAGTAAAAACGTGGATGTCGTGGAGTGGCCCAAGCATACTCGATAAGCTTTCTGAAATACCGCCGCAATACGAAGTTTTAAAGCAAGGCTTATTGCGTGTAAATCAAGAGAGTGTTTTGCAAAGCTTTGATGGTATGGCTAATCAGCTAAATAATAGTGGTGATAAGTTTAAGAACTTCGACGAAACAATAGATGTATACACTCAAGCGCTTGAATACTACCCAGATTCAGAAAAGCTTTCTGTGCAACTGGAAAGCATTTTAAGAGAAAGACAATCTATTATTTTTGATATTACATCGCGAATTAATTTACTTTTAGAGCAATCTCGTTATAACGAAGTTGATAACAATAGTATTCCTCAGTTAATTCTTGATTTACATGAGGTAGATAAAACTTATGTTTATCAAGTATCTCCTACCCACTTCGAAAACTACAAAAAAGCGTTAGAAAACGCAATCGCTAAAGATGATGTAGTCACTCAAAGTTCTTTAATATCCGTTGGTAAAGCCATTTTGGATAAAAAACAGAAATCTGAAGTTAGCTTTGAAAGTTTACTACAAAGAGAGTCTGCAATAATCGCGTTAACTGATTATCAAGATAAACTTAATCAAGGTAAGGAGGTAGTCTTCCCTTCAAATGCTGCTTTAGTGTTTTATGAACAACGCTTCGAACGCTATTCTAAGCAACTAACTGTTATAGATAAATATAAAGATTTAATTGCACTAGAGGAGTTAATTGACTCAGAGTCGACTATTTTGCCCAATGATTTTCCTTTATTAGTATCTATCAGGCAAGAATTGTCAAAGCGCTATATCACAATGGCCAATAGCTTAATGAAAAAAAGAATGTATCGAACAGCTGAAACATTAGTTGAGCGAAGTGAAGCTATAACAAAGTCCTTAGATAGTATTATGCTGTAGCATCATTAGTGTATTTGAAAGTTTTTAAATAATAAATATACAAGCTATGAATTTAGGAAAGACAAATATTATCTACTTTATTACTTCCTTACTTTCATGGCCCTATTTTAAAATAATAATTTTACGGAGCTCACATGAAAAAAATAACCGCACTTGCAGCATTACTCATCTTAAGTGGCTGTGCAAACACTTCAAATATGAATGAAACTGAACAAAAAGTTGAAGACAATGCTGCCGATGTTCAGGCTGAAGTAGCCGAAGTGGTTGCTCCAATCTCACTTACCGTAATTACTAACCCTAATGACGCCCGCGTACGTATTATGAATATCAAACCGGTATACCAAGACGCGATCGAACTAAAAGAAGGTGAATACGATGTTGAGGTAAGCAAACCAGGTTACCAAACTTATCGTAAGTGGGTTGTGGTTGATAAAAAAACCATACTTACAGTAGAGTTAGATGAAGTAGCCAAAACTGAAGCTGCAAACTAAACACCGTGTAAAATTGTATTTATGCCTTTAAATACACATTAATTTAAAGGCATAACTCTCACGTTTTCTGCAAAAAATGTAATAGCCCCTATTACACTCACATTCCCAAAAATACACAGCCATAACACCACTATAAAACGACGTTTTTGCGATTTATGCCTAAGCCATTGCTGTGCAATGAGTGCGCCGGGCCAACCGCCTAGTAACGACAGTAACTGAAGCGTGCGCTCGGGTGTGCGGTTTACTTTTTTATGCGCTGATTGTTTAGCTTGTCGTTTATCCCATGCGTACATTATAAAAGTAGTAAAGCTTAAACCTGTAAAGTAGCTTGGTATATAAATACTCATATTATAAAGCCAATGAGCTTGCCATACTGCGACCAAAAAAAGCAGTGAGAAGGTGATTAATGTTTTCTTTATCAATTCATGATCGCCTATACTAAAAAGAGTTAAACCAAAATAATAAGAGCCAAATTATGACATACTTTAAAGCCCTATTTTTAGTATTATGCTTATACGCCTTTAATAGCTACGCCGCTGATACCCCAAGTAACCTTGATAAAGAACTCGCTGTATTTAAACCTTATTTAGGTACATGGCAGGCCGATTTTGACGTACCTAAAGGTGCAAAACCTGTACAAGATGTTGGCCACTGGGAGCGCGCATTAAATGGTAAAGCTATACATACCAAGCACTCTATTAATGAAGGTGAGTATGGTGGGGAATCAATGATTTTTTACGACAGTAAAAAAGAGTCATTGGTGTTTTACTATTTTACTACCGCAGGTTTTTACACAAAAGGCACCATGAAAGTGCTCAGCCCTACCCAATTTGTAGCGTATGAAGAGGTAACAGGCAGTAAAGAAGGTATTACTAAAGTGCGCTCGATCAGCGAGCTAAAAAACGATACGTTTGTAGTTTCAACTTCTTATTTAAAAAAGGGTGAGTGGACTAAGCCCGAGCAGCGTACTTATACACGCAGCACTAAAGCCGTTAAATTTAAATAATGGCCATTCGCTTACAATACAAAAAGGCAGCCTAGGCTGCCTTTGTTATTTATAAAACCGCTATTATTTAGCAAACTTTTTAAATGGTTCGTCAACTGGTGTATCAGCAAGGTGGTTAGTGTAGTTGCTCATTACTTTTTGCGATAAGCCTACAACAATTTCTAGTAGTTGCTGTTTACCGTAACCTGCTGCAAAAAACTTTTCAATTTGCTGATCGCTAATTACGCCGCGATCGCGTGTCATTGCAAGTGTGGTTTCACGCAGTGTTTCAAGTTTTGCATCTGCAAGTGGTGTTTTGTTTACTAGGGCATCAACAATATCTTGGTCTACATTCATTGAAGCGGCAATTGCGCTGTGTGCTGGTACACAGTAATGACACTCGTGCTCAACATTAATTGTTTGCCATACCACAGTTAGCTCTTCTGCGTTAAACGAGGTGTTTTGAAATAACTCATGCAGTACTTGGTAACCTTTAAGTAGCGTAGGCGCTTCTGCCATTACGGCATGAAGGTTAGGCAACATGCCAAATGCTGCTACTGAATCAGCCATAAGCGATTTTGACTCTTCTGGTGCGTTGTCTTGGGTATATAACGTAAATTCTGCCATGTTCTGCTCCAATAAATTAATGTGTTTGAGTAACCTGGTGTCAGGTTAAGTAACTTCGAGACACATACTATTTGATTTTGAGCGACTGTTCAAGTTAAAATTGAGCATACGTTCAAAATAGTTGAGAATAAAATGGCAAACAAAGTTAAATTTGAGCGCGATAATGTAATTCGCGTTGCAAGCCAATTGTTTTGGGAAAAGGGGTTTAACGCCACCTCAACCCGCGATTTACAAGAAGCCATTAACATGCGCCCAGGCAGTATATATGCGGCGTTTGGCTCTAAAGAAGGCCTATACAGCGAGTCTTTAAAAGACTACACAGTACAAATGAAAAGCCAAATTGATGGGTTTTTAGCAAGTTCTGACTCTGTTTTAGGTGGTTTGCGTGCGTTTGTAGAAAACGTAATTATTAAAACCAAAGACTGTAGCCCAAGTGCTATTTGTATGTTGGTAAAAGCAAACAGCGAATTTGCAGAAAAAGACGCCTCGTTATACGAGCTAAGCCTAGATCTATCAGCAAAGTTTGAAGCCTACTTAACCACCTTGTTTGCTCAAGCCATTAAAAATAATGAGCTAAGCAGCAACCTTACCGCGCTTGAATACGCGCAGTTTTTTCAGGTGCAGTTTACTGGGCTTCGTGGCTATTTTAACCGCCCAGGGGTTGAGCAATTAGCGCAGCCAATGATCAATCAAATGTTTGCCTTGATCAAAAAGCTATAACGTTTCGTTTTACTAACTTCTAAAAAGTCTCAACTAAAAAAAGCGGCTAATTCGTGTGAATTAGCCGCTTTTTATATTTGCTAGGGTTGAGCTTTACTTACGTTTTAAGTTTATTAAGCTCGCTATCTTGCTGCGCTACCAGTGCATTAAGCGCTTCACTGCTATCGCCCGCTTTGGTAGATAAATCAGCAAGTTGCGATGCCGCATCAGAAATAAGCGTAAGGTTACGGTTTATCTCTTCGGTTACTAAGCTTTGCTCCTCGGCTGCGGTGGCAATGTGGGTAATTTGATTAGTAATTTCATCTACTTTTACTACCACACTGTGCAGCGCGTCAAACGCCACTGAGGTTTCGTCTACTGCGCTTTGCGCGCGTACTACGCCTTTTTCAATTACGGTTGATGCATTACCTACTTCTAACAATAAGCTATCTATAAGTTGGCTAATATCATCGGTAGATGAGCGTGTTTTAGACGCCAGTGCGCGTACTTCATCGGCAACTACCGCAAAGCCTCTGCCGTGCTCGCCAGCGCGCGCTGCTTCAATGGCGGCATTTAATGCAAGTAAGTTGGTTTGCTCTGAAATGGTTCTGATCACATCTAAAATTTGCGTAATATCTTTACTACGCGAAGCCACTTTTTCAACCGCTTGGTTGGCTTCTTTTATTTCTTCAGACATGGTTTTCACTTGGCTCATAGCCGATGACAAGCTCGACTCACTGCTAACCACTAAACCATTTATTTCATCCGCTTGTTGAGCAGATTGCTCAGAGGCTCTGGCAACTTCAAGTGCGGTGGCGCTCATTTCGTTCATAGCGGTCACTACGCTTTCAATTTCTTGAAACTGCGATTGCACATTATGTTTTGTATCAATAGCAATATGCTGTGCTATTTCGCCTTGCTGTTTTGTTTGCGACGATACATCTTTAAGCTCTGCAATTAAGCCACGTAGCTTAGCTAAAAAGGCATTAAAACCACCCGCAAGCGCAATTAGCTCTGCGTGGGTATCTACATGGAGCGTATGAGTTAAGTCACCTTCTGAGCTGGCAAGGTTATCTACACGCTGTTGAATTTGCTCAAGGGGTGCAACCACAGTGCCCACTACCACTTTCATAATAATAAAAGCAATTAAAGCAATAACAGCACCGGTTATTAAAATAACAACACCGAGCTGATTGGCCGAGTCACTCATGTTTTTAGCTAAGGCATTGGGCCCCTCTAGCGCTAAATTACTTGGCACTTCAATAAGTAGGCTCCACTGAGTGTTAGCCAGCTTAATATTAATTGGGTAGTTAACTAAATACTCGCTAGGTGTTTTAAAAAGGCCATGTTGCCCTTTAAATTTAACCAGCTCACTGTAAGTGTTACTACTAACCGCCTCTTTAAAGGGGCGGCCTAATTTAGATTTGTAATGGCTGCTGCCTACAATTAAACCTATATCACTTAAAAGTGTTACTTTTGCTTGGCCGTTATAAAGTTCGCTCGAAAGCTTTTCGGTTAAGCCCTGAAACGTAGGGAGCGTTAAATCAACGCCTGCTAAACCAATAAAGCGGCCCGATTTAGTAATAGGTACGGTTAAAGAGGTAAGCATAACCGAATCGCCAGAAGGTATTTCGTAAAGGTAAGGTTCCATAATACAGGGCTTAAGTGTATCTTTTGCGCATAAATACCAATGCGCTTCACGAATACCAAATTCGTTTAACGAGGTCAGGTATTTATCGGCAGCGTTAGCTACTTTTTGCTGCTCAATAATGCCGTTTTGATCACGCGTTATATATACTTCTAACGTGCCATCGCCATTAACTGAGTGTTTATATCCTTGCTTAAATTGCGCGTCTTGCCCATCAAAGGCATTGGCTTCAAACTGCGAATAAATTGACGATAAAAACCGATTTTTTTCAAGTATAGAGCGGTTAATGCTCACTACCGTGTCGCGGTTTAATGTTTGAGTATTAGCCGCATCACCAAGTACTGCAGCTAATGAGTTTGGAATTCGGTAAGCTTCGTTGATAAATCCGGCAATTTTTTCGCCGTAAGCAGCCGCGTTTGCGTTAAGCTTTTGCTCAACTTCAGCCACGATATAATCTTCAGACTCTTTAGCGAGCGCCTCGCTGTTTGATGACATTTGCCACCATAAAACCCCAGAAAGTACTAATACTGTTAAAAATGTACTCCCTACAGTTATCCATAATAACTTTTTTGCTAACGTGAGTTCTCGCACTTAAATTACCTTTTGTTAAAACACCCCTACAGTTTAATATACAAACTGCATCAAGCCATCAATAACATAAAATAATTTAAGTTTTTTGAACAATTAGGCCTAACGCTTGGCCAAAATAGCAGTGGTTATCGTGGCACCTATGAGTAAAGCAACGCTCACCCACAAACACGCTACAAAGCCATAAACCTGAAATACCCACCCCGAAAGCACCGTGCCCAGTAAACGCCCCATGGCATTGGCCATATAATAAAAGCCAACATCAAGCGATACACCATCGCTTTTAGCAAAGCTGACAATTAAGTAACTATGCACAGATGAATTAACGGCAAATACACCGCCAAAAATAAGCAAACCTATAATCAGCGTGGCATGTACGGCCACATCAAGTTGCATAAAAAGAGCTAATAGTGCTGTTACAACACTTAGCAGCAACACCCATAAATAGGCATGTTTAACGGTATCAATGTTTGAGTTACTGGTGCCGGTAATACGCGGCGCTTGCGATTGCACACCACCGTAGCCAATTACCCAAAGTGCCATAAAGCCACTTACCCACCAAAAGTTCCAGTTAAACTGCTGGGCTAAATAAATAGGTAAAGCCACTACAAACCATACATCACGCGCGGCAAACAAGCATAATCGTGCTGCACTTAGTAAATTTATTGCACGGGATTTAGAAAATAGCTCTTTAAACTTAGGCTTATTTTTAGCCTTGCCCATGTCGCCTTTTAAAAATACAACGCTAATAATCCACGCAATAGTGAGTAATAAAATAAGGGCTTTTAAAGCACCTACAAAACCCAGTACCGTAAGGAGTAAACCACCTAAAAAGAAGCCGACCCCTTTTAACGCATTTTTAGAGCCCGTTAAAATAGCCACCCATTTATAGAGCTGGCCTTGGCCGCTTTCTCCCTCAGGCACTAAGTGTTTAATGGCGCTTTTGGCGCTCATTTTATTTAGATCTTTTGCTATGCCGCTAAGCGCTTGCGCCGCCATAACATAAGCCACGGTGAGCCATTCACTTGGCGCACATAACATGGCAAGCGCCATTATTTGCAGCGCCAAGCCAAAGTTCATGGTTTTATTAAGGCCTAAATGAGCCCCTAGCCAACCGCCCACTAAATTGGTGATCACACCAAAAATTTCGTAAAACAAAAACAGCATGGCAATGGCCAGCGCACCATACCCTAACTGATGAAAATGCAGCACCACCAGCATACGTAGTGCGCCATCGGTTAAGGTAAATGCCCAGTAATTACCGGTAATTATTAAATACTGTTTTATTGCTGTAGGTAAATTAGCGAGTTGCTCAAACATGGTTAACGCCCTTAAAACCTTTAATTAATGGTTAAACCAAGTCACTTTTAGCAACTTTAAGCATAAGCTCGGCAGTACGATTAGCGTAGCCCCATTCGTTATCGTACCAAGCGTATAATTTAAGCTGGGTATTATTAATAACCATGGTAGAAAGCGCATCAATAATGCTACTGCGTGGATCGGTTTTGTAATCAATCGATACCAGCGGTTTTTCTTCGTAACCTAATACGCCAGCAAGCTCGTTTTTAGACGCCTGAGCAAACCACTCATTCACCTCAGCGGCAGTTACACCACGCTCAAGCTCAAATACACAGTCAGTAATAGATGCGTTAGTTAAAGGTACGCGCACGGCATGGCCATTTAACTTACCTTTTAGCTCAGGGAATATATGCGTAATGGCTGTTGCACTACCGGTTGTGGTAGGTATTAAACTTGTCCCGCATGAACGAGCACGACGTAAGTCTTTATGTGGCGCATCAATAATAGTTTGGGTATTGGTAATATCGTGAATAGTGGTCATTGAGCCGTGCTTAATGCCTACTTTTTCTTGCAGTACTTTTACAATAGGCGCTAAACAGTTAGTCGTACACGAAGCCGCAGTCACAATTTTGTGCTCATCTGGGTTATATAAATTATCGTTAACGCCCATAACCACATTTAAAATGCCGTCTTCTTTTACCGGAGCGGTTACCACAACGCGCTTAACACCTTGTGCTAAATATTGATTTAACAACTCAGTGGTTTTCATTTTACCGCTGGCTTCTATCACTACATCGCAATCAGACCAATCGGTATCGCTAATGGTTTTGTTATTGGTAACGGCAATAGTGTGTTTACCCACACTAAAGCTATTCTCGTTAGCTGTAACGCTGTGCGCTAAACGCCCGTGCACTGAGTCAAACTCTAATAAATGGGCATGTGTTTTAGCATCGCCCGCTACATCGTTTACTTTAATAAATTCTACTTCTGGCCACTCTAGTGCTGCGCGCAGTGTTAAACGTCCCATACGGCCAAAGCCGTTAATACCTACTTTAATTGTCATAATAAATACCTTTAGTAAAGTTATATCAATTTACTTAATTAACAGCAGCTTGCTGCACGCTCTGGGCGATTACCCATTGCATTGAGTCGATTTAAATCATCGTTATAAAACGCAGAATTTTCGTTTCGTGTTTGCGTTAGTACGCTAAGAGCCCATTGTGGCAGGGCTTTATTAATACTGTAATACACCCATTGATTTTGCTTACGGTCGCTCAATAGGCCACATTGCCTAAGCTGCGCTAAATGGCGCGACACTTTAGGTTGGCTCAGTTCAAGCGCAGCAACAAGCTCACACACACACAGCTCTTGCTCATGGCTAATTAATAACATGGCTTTTAAGCGTGTATCGTCGGCTAAGCATTTGTAAAATTGTAGTGGGTTGAGTTGTTCCATAGCATCCTCGTTTAGTTAGTGTGCATACAATAAAACAAAATAAGAATATATGAAATAGTGAATATACGATTTTTCGTATGTTTATTTAAAAGCCCACTTCAATTAATGTGATCTCTAGTAAATTGCAGCGCACAAAAAAGCCCAGTGGCAAACCCCTGGGCTTTTGTAGCGTTTTAGTATGGGCATACTTGGTGTGCTTTATCGCTGCTGCCATTTAAAGCCTTATGCTAACAAGGTATTTACGCAGGTCTGTGCGATAAAAAGATGCCCTACGCTTTGCTCTACTTCACGAGCAAATTCTAAATCAATAAGCAGATACGTTATACATTGTGCCTGCACAGTAGCTATTGAGGTAATTACCACTAAGTTGCAAAAGAAAGCGCAAGATGATCAAGTAATGCTCGTATTCTTGCCGGTAAGTGGCGGTTTGAAGCATACACTGCATTTAGCTCCAATATGCTTGCTTCGTAGGGTTCGAACAGTAACTGCAATGAGCCGTCTTTTACGTAAGGCTCTGTCACGTATTGTGGGCCCATGCCTATTCCTAGCCCTTGAGAAGCCATGTGGGTTACTGCTCTGGGGGAGTTAGAAGCAAAATCGCCGCTAACATTAACGGTGAACGTATTGCCATCTTCCTTGAACTTCCAGTTTTCAGGGTCGTTTTGAGAAGTTTGCAATAAACAATTGTGTGTCGCCAGCGCACGGGGATGGCTTGGTGTGCCATTGCGCTTTAAATACTCAGGAGAGGCAAAAAAAACAATACGCATATCCATTAATCTTTTAGCGATCAGCGTTGAATCCTTCAACGGCCCAAACCTCACAGCAACATCCACACCTTCATCGATAATAGCCACGTACTGATCAGACAGGTTCAACTCAACATTAATTTTCGGATGCTTGGCTAAAAATGGGGCCAGTGCATCGACTAATTTAGTACTGCCAAATGCGGTAGGTGCGGTTAAGCGAACCGTGCCAGACAGATCAGACTGTCGATGCTGAATGACATCTTCTAGCTCTTCAAATTGTTCCAACAAAGGAACGCATCGCACAAAATACGCCTGCCCAGTTTCGGTCAACGTAATACTTCGCGTAGTACGGTGGAACAACAAAGCACCGTGCTTTTTCTCTAACTGACCAATATATTTACTTGCTAGCTTAGTGCTAATGCCCAATTGTTTAGCCCCCGCGGTGAAAGATTTTTGCTTTGCCACCGCAATAAACGTGCGCATGCCGTCAAGTGTATCCATAAGAGCTCCTTATATTGCTCCGTGTAATGCTTCGCCCAATTTATGAACATTCTGTACATAGTGATTCCATAAATCAACATATTGTTCATAAGAGACTCAACGCCTAATATTTACCCATGCCACGACAGGTCAGTGGCTAACAGCAAAAGTCATCAGTTAACGATTAAATAAGGTAAATATCATGTCAAACGCCATTAAAATTCACGGTTTTCCATTATCCGGCCATGCCCACCGAGTAGAGTTATTTGCAAGTGTTGCAGGCATAGCCCATGAAGTTATTTATGTAGACTTACCCGCTGGGGAGCATAAACAAGCCCCCTTTCTGGCTCTCAATCCATTAGGTGTAGTACCAGTAATTGAGGATTCTGACGTGGTAATCCACGATTCAATATCAATCTTGATTTACTTGGCACGCAAATACGCACCTTCATATATTCCGCAAGATCTTGCCAACGAAGCTGAGATGCATCGTTTTCTTGCCATGTCAGCAGGAGAGATATCCTACGGTCCTGGTGCAGCGAGGTTAATTAATGTTTTCAACTCGCCGGTTGACCCTGTTTTCGCTAAAGAAACAGCAGCAAAAGCCCTAACAAAACTGGAACAGCAACTCAATGGCAATGACTTCTTGGTGGCAAATAAAGTGAGCTTGGCTGATTTTGCGATATACAGCTATGTCGCCCACGCTCCCGAGGGGGATGTATCTCTTGACCCATATCCGAATATACGTCGCTGGTTATCTAACGTAGAAGGGTTAAGCGGTTTCGTTCCTATGCAGGCTACAAAAGCGGGACTGGTAAAGTAAGTATTTGTTAAAGCGGCTCTGCCTTTCAATGAATAGGTTTGAGCCCGACATTCTTTTGCATCACCAGTTTAATATTTTTGGCAAATGCTTTTCCGGCGCACTGCGCTAATGGAGTCATTATGAACACACACATTACTTCAAGTGCTTTTCACGAAGGTGAACAGCAAATGCAAAGACGTGCCGGAAGTTACGAAAAAATGCGTACTATTGGCCGCCGCGCGATCCGCGAATTTATGCCAGATCAGCACAGGCAGTTTTTCCAACAACTGCCGTTTATGGTGCTGGGTAGTACATCAGATAAGGGGCAACTTTGGGCGTCAATTTTGCCTGGAAAGCCCGGCTTCGTGCAGTCCCCTTCCCCGACTCAGCTCACAGTAAACACCCCAATTTTATCAGGTGATCCATTAGCAGCAGCAATCACACAAGGTGCTCGATTGGGTTTATTGGGGTTAGAAATGTCGACCCGGCGTAGAAACCGCGTCAACGCTTGTGTTACCAGCGCAGCGAACAACCAGTTTGCTTTAGAGGTTGAGCAATCTTTTGGCAATTGTCCGCAATATATTCAAACTCGCGACCTTCACTTTATCCGTTCGCCAGATGCGCCATACAAGGCCCCGCGCGCTGAAACGTTTTTTGAACTAAGTGATAGCCTAAAGGCCTTTATCCGCCAAGCGGATACGTTTTTTGTTGCCAGTTCTGCGGGTCACGAACCTGCAAACGAAGTAAACCGTCAGGTATCTGCCCGTAATGCTATGGGGGTTGATGTGTCACACCGTGGTGGCATGCCAGGTTTTATAAAGGTTGACGAAAACACCCTCACCATTCCTGATTATGCAGGAAATAACTTCTTCAATACGCTGGGAAACTTCTTAGTCAACCCCAAGGCAGGGTTATTGTTTGTTGATTTTACCAGCGGCGATGTTTTTATGTTAACCGGCACGGTTACCTTGCTGGCGAGTGACTCACCGATAATTAAAGGGTTTCAAGGTGCGCAGCGCGGCTGGCAATTTACCCTAACCCAAGGGGTGACATTAAAAGCGGCACTGCCATTTCGCGCTCAATTCGACAGCTATTCTCCCAATTCTGAAGCAACGGGTACTTGGTCACAGGCAGAAGCAATCGTTAAAGCACAAGCTAAACGCAACCAGTGGCGCGCATTTACCGTCAGTAAAACCGAAGACGAGAGTAGTACAATCCGCTCATTTTATTTACAGCCTAAAGATGACTCTCCCGTACTGCCATTTTCCCCAGGGCAACATTTAACCCTGCGTATTAAGCAGCAAAATACTGAAAACTGGCTTGTGCGCAATTACACTGTATCCAGTGCCCCAACGCAAAGTGGTTATCGTATTTCAGTAAAACGTGAAGAGTATGGTCTGGTATCAAGTACCTTGCATTCTCGAATATCGATTGGCAGTGAAATACAGATTAAAGCACCAAGCGGCCATTTTTTTATCGATAACACACAACAGCGCCCAGCCATTTTAATAGGTGCGGGTGTGGGCATAACGCCAATGGTAGCCATGGCTAATGATGCAGTTAATGAAGGTATACGCACTCGCTATATCCGCCCAATGGCAGTTATTCAAGCGGCCAAAAACAGTGAGCAACGCGCTTTTTATGCAGAACTGAGCAACATTGCTAAGCGAAGCGCTGGGCGTATTCAGTATTATTCTGTGTTAAGTGATATTCACTACGCTCAGACAGAGAGTTCTGCGGCGTCGAACGATTACACTTCCCAAGGGCGAATTAGCCAAAGCTTGGTAATGGACGTACTCAATGCAATGGCCACAGAGCATAGCGTCGATTTCCCATCGCTGTTCGACAAAGACTTTTATCTGTGTGGCCCTCAGGGATTTATGCAAAGTATGTATGACTTACTGATCGGCATTGGGGTAAAAGATCAAGATATTCATGCCGAAGCGTTTGGGCCATCATCTTTAGCACGCCAATCAGCAGATACCAGCAACCACGCTGAGCTAGAGGCCGAATCTGCCGTGATAAAGTTTGCCCACTCGGGTATTGAACAAAGCTGGAATAAAGGTGATAGCCCCTTGCTAGAGGTGGCCGAAAGCAAAGGACTTACGCCACCATACAGTTGCCGCAGCGGCCAATGTGGCTCATGTGCGGTTAAACTAAAAAGTGGTGCTGTAACGTATCGCACCAAGCCAAGTGCGCATATTGACCCATCAGACGTATTGTTATGCTGCGCTGTGCCAGCGAAAGATTGCGACACTGTTATATTAGATTTGTAGCTCAATTAAACAGGCTAATATTCAAAGTCACTTATTGATGAAACCTATACAAGTTATTCAACGTTACTTTACCCAAAGAGGATTTAAACATGAGTACACGCCCACCACTGCCCCCTTTTACCCGCGAAAGCGCCATCGAAAAAGTGCGCCTAGCAGAAGATGGCTGGAACAGCCGTAACGCTGAAAAGGTATCACTTGCTTATACAGTGGATACCAAATGGCGTAATCGCAGCTCTTTCGTGAACAGCCGCGAAGAAGCCGCAGAATTTTTAACAAGAAAATGGGAAAAAGAATTGGAATATAGGCTGATAAAAGAGTTATGGGCTTTCACTGAAAATCGTATTGCCGTGCGTTACGCGTATGAGTGGCACGACGACAGCGGCAACTGGTTTCGCTCCTACGGCAACGAAAACTGGGAATTCGATGAAAACGGCTTAATGCAAAACCGCTTTGCTTGCATCAACGACTTACCCATCAAAGAATCAGAGCGCAAATTTCACTGGCCCCAAGGGCGCCGCCCCGACGATCACCCAGGACTGTCGGAGTTAGGGTTGTAAGCACACCCAATACAGGCGATACAGACGATAAAGTTTGCCCTCTATCGGCGTTCTTGCAGAACGCCTTAACCCTTTTCATCCTCCCAACATTTTTCAGCATTAAAGAGCTGCTTACTTAATCATTGCAAGACAAATACAGCTGTGTCAGTTGCTGGTATATGGGTTAATTTAATCATGCTGTTTTCATATATTTATAACGTTATTTTTTAATAAACTTTGCATACAAAAAAGCCCAGTGGTAAACCACTGGGCTATTACAATGCTAAGTAATCAGTTAATTAAATAACCGAAAGCTCAACTTCAATATTACCGCGTGTAGCGTTTGAGTATGGGCATACTTGGTGTGCTTTATTTACCAGCTCTTGCGCTGCTGTTTTATCCATATCACCGAGTGATACTGCTAATTTAACTGCAATGCCAAACCCGCCTTCAATCGCGCCAATAGATACTTCAGAGTTAATGTGTGTATCACTTGGTAGCGCAATTTTTTCGCTACTGGCTACAAATTTTAGTGCACCAATAAAGCACGCTGCATAACCAGCTGCAAATAATTGCTCTGGGTTTGTGCCTTGTCCGTCGTCGCCGCCTAGCCCTTTTGGGGTTGATAAGTTTACATTTAAACGGCCATCGTCTGATTTAGCTACACCTTCACGACCACCGGTTGCAGTTGCTTTTGCTGTGTAAGCAACGTTTTGTAATACATTCATAGTGAACTCCAAAGTTTATCAATTAATTTAATTTGCATGCAAAATAATAGGTCAAGTAATTAGAGATTGCAAATACTTTGCATGCAAATTAAAATGTTTTTTGAGTTGAAGGTATTAACGCACTAGGAGTTGGGTATGTCATTTGAGCAATTAAAATTAAAAAATCAGCTTTGTCATAGGTTATATATGGCATCAAATAGCATTGCACGTGCTTACCGTGAGCCTTTAGCTGCACTTAATTTAACGTATCCGCAGTATGTAGTAATGATGGCGCTGTGGGAGCAAGACAAAATAACCATAGCGCAGCTAATAGATAAAACCGCTATTGATGGTGGCGCTATGACCCAAATACTCAAAAAAATGACCGAAAAGTCTCTGCTGGCTGTTATTAAAGATGAGCACGATAAGCGTAAGCGCCTAATTCAGCTTACCCAAAGTGGGCAAGCCCTTAAAAACGAAGCCGCTGATATTCCAAAAAATATATTATGTAAGTTTGAAAGTGTAGACCCCACACAAGCCAAACAGCTAATGCAGCTGCTTGATTTAGTAATAAGCGATTTAACAACTAAAAACGATGATGAGTTAGCCCACTAACGCGGTTATTTTTTGTTGAATAAACGCCCTAAATGCGCTGATCACCGGTGTCATTTGGCGTCGGTCGGCGTACATCATATAAAGCGGTAGCGGATCGCTTTGCCACTCGGGGCATAAATGAACGAGCTGCCCGCTTGCTAAATCATCAATTACATCTAAGTACGACTTATACGCAATGCCTTTGCCCTCTAGCGCCCAGCGCCTAACCATTTCGCCATCGTTAACTATGTGTTGGCAATTTAGCTGCACTTTTTGCACTGCGCCATTTTTATAAAATCGCCACTCTTTAAACACTTCGCCAAAGCGCATAAAGGTAATGGTGGTGTGCTGCGTTAAGTTAAGTGGATGTGTAAGCAATCCATTGTTTGCTACATATTCAGGAGAGGCCACTAAAATACGCGTATTATTTAAAAAAAGTGGCGCTGCAATTAACTGCGAATCTTTTGGTACACCAAAGCGCAGTGCAATATCAATTGATTGGCTGTAAATGTCGCTTACTTCGTCACTTAAGTGCAATTTAAGTTTTACATGCGGGTAGTGTGCTAAAAACTCATTAAGCCATTCACTTAGTTTATTGCGCCCTAAGTCGCACGGGGCCGATACCTGTAGCGTTCCCGTTACTTCGCCCAATGCGGTTTGTACTGCAGCTACCCCTTGTTGAATAAGCGAAAGAGAGTCTTTGGCGTAACTTAAAAACTGCTCCCCTGCCACACTTAAGCGTAAGCTGCGAGTAGAGCGAATAAACAGCACGTTTCCTAAGTCTTTTTCTAGGCGCTTAATAGCTGCACTTACCGCCGCTGGGGTTTGCTCGTTTTGTCGTGCAGCTTCAGAAATACTAGCGCAACTGGCTACATCTATAAAAGTTTGAATATCGTTAAATGATCGCATATTTTCAATTAAAATTTGAAAGTGCTTTAGTTTTTCATGTCTTTTTCTATTTTTCAACTGAGCTATAGTGCTTATAAGTTAAAAACACTTGGTTAAAATCATCAGGAACGCACATGAAAGCATTTGGCTACACCAAAAACACTAAAACGCTTACAGCAAGCTCTATACAAGCAATTGAGCTTGATACCCCAACTGCCAGCGGGCACGACCTACTTATTGAAGTAAATGCTATTTCGGTAAACCCTGTAGATACAAAAATACGTGCAAATGTAGCGCCAGAGCAAGGCTACAAAGTATTAGGCTGGGACGGTGTAGGCGTTGTAAAAGCCGTTGGCGAGTCGGTATCGTTATTTAATGTGGGAGATCGTGTATTTTACGCTGGCGATTTATCGCGCCAAGGCAGTAATGCGCAATTTCAATTAGTTGACGAGCGTATTGTAGGCCGTGCGCCTAAAACATTAACCGACGCACAAGCCGCAGCGCTGCCGCTAACCAGTATTACCGCCTACGAAATGCTGTTTGATCGCCTGCAAGTGCCTAAAAATAAGCAAAATACTCAACAATCTATTTTAGTTATTGGCGCCGCAGGTGGCGTTGGCTCTATTTTGGTACAGCTTGCCAAGCAACTTACGGGGCTAAACGTAGTAGGTACTGCATCGCGCGAGCAAAGCGTAACTTGGCTTAAAGAGTTAGGAGCGGATCATGTGCTTGATCATACTAAAAACTTAAACGAGCAGCGCCTAGAGCTTGGTTTAGCTGAGTTTGATTACGTTATTAGCTTAACCCATACCGACCAATACCAAGATCAAATAGTAGAGTGTATTAAACCGCAAGGTAAATTTGCGCTAATAGATGACCCTTCATCGTTCGATATTTTAAAATTTAAGCGTAAGTGTATATCGGTGCATTGGGAGTTTATGTTTACCCGCTCGCTATTTACTACCGCCGATATAACAGCGCAGCACACCTTACTTAATGAAATTAGCGAGCTGATAGACGCAGGTACACTTAAAACCACGCTTGGGCAAAATTTAGGCCCAATTAACGCGGCTAATTTATATAAAGCACATCAAATTTTAGAATCGCACACCTCACGCGGTAAACTTGTTTTAGAAGGCTTTTAAGCATGAACCAGATTAAAAAAATACTTTTAGCAGCAGCCTGCAACACCGCATTTTTAACCAGCATTGCATTTGCTAATACCCAACCTACGCACACCGATTTAAAAACAGTTGCTACATTTGATGCACAACACCCACCGGGTAATATTGCTATTACGCCATCGGATCGTAAGTTTTTATCGGTACATGGTTTTTACGGCCAAAAACAAAAAATTATGGAGCTATTAAGCGATGGCACCACCAAACCCTACCCTAATGAAGAATGGGCATACGCGTACAAAAACGGTAAAGGGTTTTACGACGTACTTGGCATAAATGTATCAGCCGATGGCGTGTTATGGATGCTTGATACATCAGGCCCTGATCATGCTGGGCGTTTAGTCGGTTGGGATACCAACAAAGAGCAGCTGCATAAAATAATTTATTTAGCTAAACCCACCATTACCGACACCTCGTTTTTAAACGATTTAGTTATCGATAATAAACACGGCGTTGTATACATTGCCGACACCGCACAAGGCAGCCAAGCCGCTATTATTACCGTAAATTTAAAAACAGGTGAGGCGCGCAGAGTCTTACAAAATAGCCCATACACCACAGCCGAAAACATCGACATGGTCATTGAAGGGCGCACTATGAAACTAGGCGGCCAACCAGCACGTTTAGGCGTAAACCCAATCACGCTCGACCCAAGCGAACAGTGGCTTTACTTTGGCTCTATGTCTGGCACATCGGTTTACCGTATTGCCACAAGCGATATTAACAATAAAAGCCTGAGCGCAAGCGCCCTTGAAAGTAAAGTAACGCGTTACGGCACTAAACCAATTTCAGATGGCATTATTGTTGATGGCGGCGGTAATGTGTATGTTACCGACATAACCAACGGCGCAATTGGTGTAGTAAAACCAAGCGGTAAATACCACGTATTATTTAAAGACGAGCGCTTAAGCTGGCCTGATGGCTTTAGTTATGGCGCCGATCATAAAATATATTTTACCGTAGATGAGCTACACCGCTCGCCAGTATTAAATAACGGTAAAAATGCCAGCCAAGGAAAATTTAGTGTGCTGTCGTTCGACCCACTAGTAAAGGGTAAAGTAGGGCGCTAAATACAGCGTATAAACCATACGCCACGCACCCGCTGCGTGGCTTTTTGATGCAACTTTTAAGCCTTTTAGCCCCAAAGTGGTGCTAAGCGCTCAAAAGTTATTTTTAGTGTTTTAATAAATATCTGATTTGTATTCATAAAATATTCAATTAACAGTTGGCATAATTCTTTCAAAGTACAGATGTGTTCAGTGAAACTTTCAAGGAAAATACCATGGCTAACCTATACCACACCCTTTACCTACTATGGCGTTTAGACATTAGCGTATGGCAGGTAAACGATCCGAGCAATACCCATACTACGTGCGATAAAGAGCGAGTTTACAGCCGATAAATTTCGTATTTATAGGCTTTGCAAGCGCGGCCATTGCGTTGTATTGTTAAGTAACTAAAAACAATATGATTGGAACGTGTATGCACGCCTTAGAAGTAAATTTTGATGGCTTAGTTGGCCCTACTCACAACTATGCGGGTTTATCGTATGGTAACGTTGCCTCGTTAAATAATGCGGCAAGTTTTTCAAACCCTCAAGAAGCTGTGTTACAGGGCCTTGAAAAAATGAAAGCCATGCACGACAAAGGCCTAACACAAGGTGTGTTTGCGCCCCATGCACGCCCCGATTTAAACGTACTACGTCGCTTAGGTTTTACCGGCAACGACTCGCAAGTTATTCATAAAGCATTTAAAGCCGACCCTATTTTATTGCGCGCGTGTTACTCGGCCTCTGCAATGTGGACTGCCAATGCCGCTACTGTTTCTCCATCGCCAGACACCCTCGATGGCAAAGTGCACTTTACCTCAGCTAATTTAAACAATAAGTTTCATCGCTCCTTAGAGCCTGCTACAACTACCCGCTTACTAAAAGCCATGTTTAATAACGATAGCTACTTTGCACACCACACGCATTTACCCGATCAGGGCTTTTTTGGCGACGAAGGCGCGGCTAACCACACCCGACTTTGCGACAGCCACGGCGAGCAAGGCCTAGAAATGTTCGTATTTGGCGCAAGTGCCTTTAACAGCCAGTTACCAAAACCGGCTAAGTTTCCTGCAAGGCAAACACTAGAAGCCTCAGAAGCCATTTGCCGATTACATAATTTAAAAGAATCGAGCCAAATTTTACTGCAGCAAAATCCAGATGTTATAGATCAAGGCGTGTTTCATAACGATGTAATTGCAGTAGGTAACGCAAACGTATTGCTTTGCCACCAGCAAGCATTTTTAAACCAACACGATGCCCTGCAAGAAATTCGCGATGCCTACACCGGCAGCAAACAGCTATACATAATTGAAGTACCTACCGATAAAGTAAGCATTAGCGATGCAGTAAGCAGTTACTTGTTTAATAGCCAATTAGTAAGCCTAGATGATGGCTCAATGCTATTAGTAGCGCCACAAGAGTGCCAACGTAATAGCGCAGTAAACGCCTACATTGAAGAAATGATTTTAGCGGATAACCCAGTAAACCAAGTGCAGTTTTTTGACCTGCGCCAAAGTATGCAAAATGGCGGCGGCCCTGCCTGCTTACGTTTACGTGTAGCCCTTAACCAACAAGAGCTAAGCGCAGTAAACCCAGAGGTTATTTTAACCGATACTAAATACACACAGCTTTGTGACTGGGCAAAACGTAACTACCGCGATAAGTTAGGCGCAAGCGACTTTGCTGATTCAGCCCTACTTACCGAAAGCTACCAAGCACTGGATGAACTCACCCAGCTGCTTAACTTAGGCTCAGTGTACGACTTTCAATTAGAAGGTTAATACTCGTCAGCAAAAAGCTGATACAAAAATAGCGAGCCAAGGCTCGCTATTTTATTTGTGCTTATGCTAATAGTGTTTAAAGGTTTTTTATACCAATTCGCTTTATTAAGTGATCTATTTTGAGGCTGGAAAAACGTGTTGATAACTAGGCAAAAAATTCGTTATTTAGTTGTTCTAAATGAGAATTTTTTAACGCAGGTAGCGACACGTTTAGCCCCGCAAAATGATTAAGTATTATTGCGGATTGGTATTAACCGTTATTGCCGATGCCATCGACTCAGATATATGCAGCGTTCGCTGCGGAAACGGAATACTCAGCCCCGCGCCTTCTATGGCCTCTTTAACGCGTTTATTTAAATCCCACACGGTTTGCCAGTAATCGCCATTTACAGCCCATGCACGTAATTGAATATTTACTGCGCTTTCGCCTATTGAGGTAACCATTACTTTAGGCGCTGGCTCTGCGAGTAATCGGCTTTCTGATGCAGCTAATTCTTTAAGTACATTTAAGCCTACATCAATAGAGTCGGCGTACGAAATACCCACCACTATATCCATGCGCCTTTTACCGTTGCGGGTAAAGTTTTTAATGTTGCCGCCCCACACTTTACCGTTAGGCGATGCGATATAAAGGCCGTCGGTGGTTTTAAAAATGGTCGTAAATAAGTTTATTTCGTTCACTGTGCCAAGCGTGCCGCTCGCATCTACAAAGTCGCCTATTTTAAATGGCCTAAGTATTAATAACATAATGCCGGCTGCAATATTACTTAAAGTGTTTTTAAGCGCCAAACCAATCGCTAAACCCGCCGCGCCCATTAGCGCTATTAAGCTTGCCGTATTAACGCCAAAAATATCTAATATAAACAGCCCAGCAATTATGTAAACTAAATACCCCGCAATGCTCGATAAAAGCGGCAGTAGCGTTTCGTCTACTTTTTTTAATGGCGACTTAGAATTTTTAATCGCTTTTTTTACCGAACGCGCAATAAGTGCACTCGCAACTAAAATAGCCAAGGCTAATACCACTTTGTAACCTAAAGTGATGATAGTTTCTGAATGGCTTTGCCAAAACACAATAAGTTTATCTTTCATACATATTCCAACTATGGGCTGATTATCAGCAAGAATTAAATCTATACACTTCAAAAGAAGTGGCGGGAGTATATAGTAAAAATTTTAAAGCGATAGCATTAAAATAAGTGGAAGGTGTGCCTATATCAGCAAATTAATTTAGCAAAGTTTTTCTTTTTTCGCTTAAATTTTCACACTTAAAACCTTAGTGCTCACAAACTAGTTAACCTATGGCGTACATACTTTTGTTCAAAAATGCGCAAAGTAAAATAAAGATTAACTTCAAGTAACTATTCTAAAAACCAGTTCAATCTAAATTCAGCTTAGCCCTTCTACAATCCGCTTTATAAACTAAAGGAGTAAATCATGAATTTTAAATCAACATTAGTCAGCAGCGCCGTTCTTTTTGCATTAGCCGGGTGTGGCTCTTCAAGTGATGACAATGACACAACACCGCCACAATCTAGCGACAAATCAACCTTTAGCCTTGGTGTGTCAGATGCGCCGGTTAGTGGTTTAAAAGCGGTTAACGTCGTGTTTGATTCAATCACTATTAAAACACAAGGCGATGAAGAATTTAGTTTTGAAACCCGAAGTGAAGCTGACGCATCTCAACCACAAATGGTTAATTTGCTCGATTACACCGGGGACGATGTTTTTGAGCTGCTTGACGATCAAGAAGTGCCAGCAGGCGAATACTCGTGGATCCGCGCTCAAGTTATAAATGGCGATACTAATAACCTTAGTTTTACATCTCACGTAGTATACGAAGACGACAGCATTGCTCCGCTCGTGGTAAAAAGAAAAGGGAATGATGGTGTAGGCGAAATACAACTCGATGGCTTTACACTTAACCAAACTGATAACGACTTTGTTTTAGAATTTGACCTAAAAAAATCGCTGGTCGATCCCCAAAATAATGAGGAGCTCTTTTTAAAACCTAGAGGCGTACGATTACAAAATCTTTCTGAGTCACAAGAAATTGAAGGCACAGTAAGCCAAGCGCTTATTAATAACTGTGAAACAGATAATATCGCCACTGCTGCTGCAGATTCAACGTTTGGACACGCCGTATATTTATATTCATCAGATGCTCAAGTACCTAAAGATATATACGAAATAGATGAGCAAACCCCAGAAGATGCTCCACTTGCGACCGCAAATGTTGTATTTGATCAAGACGATAACCAATATGAGTTTGAGCTTGCTTTCATTACACCGGGAGACTACCAACTTGGCTATACGTGCACCGCACATATAGACGATGCAGAGCTAGAAGATACTGATTTCACTGTTTATCAACTTAAGCAAATTAGTGTACCGCAAACTGAGGACCTTTCAGTTAGCTTTGACGTAACACAATAAACGTATAGCGCACTTTAAGGTGCGCTTTTTTTTATAAAAAGTATAACAAAAACGAACACTCCACCTTTGCAAAAACCCATTAAAGCCACTCATCTAAGATCATCCAAATAATTCATTCGAAAAGTGACCTGCATTCAAGCCCCGTTAACCCAGAACTGGTACAGTCAATAGCACGTATTAGTTAAACCGTTCTTATCATTTTGAATATGTAAACATAGGAGAAATAATCATGGCGAAAGAAAAAGTAGTTCTAATTACAGGTGCCTCTAGTGGCATAGGTGAAGCGAGTGCAAAAACATTGGTTAATAACGGCCATAAAGTCATTCTTACCGCCAGAAGTGAAGATAAATTAGCTGAACTAGTTGAGTCATTAGGTGAAGATAACGCACTGAGTGTACCCGCAGATGCCACCGACTTTACCGAACTTGAAAACGTAGTAACAGAAGGGCTTAAAAAATTTGGCCGACTAGATGCCGCATTTGCCAACGCAGGTATGGGCGTTTCAACCGCAGGCACTGAAAAAGGCGACCCCGATGAATGGTCAACCATGATAGACATAAACATTAAAGCCCTGCTGTGGACGGCAAAAGCAACCCTGCCTCATTTACGCCAAAACAAAGGCCACTTTATATTAACCAGCTCAGCCGCTGGCCGTAAGCCAATAAAAGGCTCTATTTACGGTGCAACTAAATGGTTTGCTTACGGGTTTGGGCAAAACTTGGCTGAGGAAATGAGCGAGTGGAACGGCCGCTGTACCACCATAGCCCCTGGCATGGTAAACACCCCATTTTTTGATGAAGCTAAACCCGACAAACTCGACCCGCAAGATGTAGCCGACGCCGTACTGTTTGCCATTGAAGCAAACCAGCGCAACAACGTGCGCGAGATTTATTTAATGCCGACTAATTAACGTTGTTTGGTTAAATTTGAGCTGTCAGGTTTAATGCCAATGGCGTTAAACCTGACGGTTTTTTAATAAATACTGGCTGGATAGGATGAATAATTCAAGATGGGTGTCTTGTTTATTTATCTTGTTTATTTAGTAATGGTAACGGCACGAGATAACTGTAATTGCTGTATCATCCACGGCATATACCAAACGATTTGTATCATCTATTCTACGAGACCAAAAGCCTGAAAGATTTTCTTTGAGGGGTTCCGGTTTTCCAATCCCATCAAATGGAGAACGCTTAACATCAGCAATTAGCTTATTTATACGTTTCAAGGTTTTCTTATCTTGAGTCTGCCAGTAGACGTAACTATTCCAAGCTTCATCAGTCCATGATAATAACCTGTTACTCATCAATAAGTTCTCGTGGAGTCGTTTTGCCCGCTTTATACTGCGCAATTGAACGGTTTAAATGTTCAGCGTTCGCTGGAGAGCGAAGTAAATGAACAGTTTCCATAAGGCTGTTGTAGTAATCTAATGACATTACAACCGCATCTTCAGTGTCACGACGAGTGATTACTGTCGTATCTGCATCATTAATTACATTATCCAAAACGGCTTTTAGACTATTTCGGGCTTCGGTAAAAGACACTATTCTCATTTTGCACCTCACTTGTACATTATATAAGACAAGTTTAGCTGGAAAATTATCACATGTACAGGATACTGTGCATTACTTTGTTGTGGTAGCAAATTTCTAAATAAAGCGCACAGATATATGGGCTAAAACCAAGGCTACTTTATATTAACCAGCCCAGCTGCTGGCCGTATGCCAATTAAAGGCTCTATTTACGGTGCAACTAAATGGTTTGCTTACGGGTTTGGCCAAAACTTAGCTGAAGAAATGAGCGAGTGGAATGGCCGCTGTACCACCATAGCCCCTAGCATGGTAAACACTCCATTTTTTGATGAAGCAAAACCCGACAAACTCGACCCACAAGATGTGGCCGACGCCGTACTATTTGTCATTGAAGCAAACCAGCGCATCAACGTGCGCGAGATATATTTAATGCCGACTAATTAACGATGATTGGTTGAATTTGAGCTTTCAGGTTTAATGCCAATGGCGTTAAACCTGATGGTTGTCTTTATTAGATGTTGGTAGTCAAAAATAAAGCAAAGGTATTGTATATTTAAACGTTTTGTTAGGAATCTATGATTCCGTGACTAACTAGATAATCATACCCATCGCTAGTGACCGAATATTTATTAAGTATATCAGACTTAACTAGCCCCATTGATTCAGCTTGACTCAAATACCTTTCTAATTTTAGCCGATGCATGTCACTAAAATTTTTAATTTCCCCAATGCTTAAGTCATCATATTGACTCTTTTCAAATGCTTTAGATAAAACGACCATTGATGCTTTTACGCCGTCTGCGGTTCTATCAGGCTTAGACCCCTGCAATGGCCTAAATGGGTTTGTTCCAATTTCAGGTTTTTCATACAAAGGGGCATCAAGAAGAGTCCTCAACAACTCATCAAGTGAATATTCAACCTCTGAGTCATTAGAAAAGTTTATATAAAGCTTTGATCGCAAGAAGGTAGGAAGAGTCGGTGAAGATGACTGACGAACTACAGGAATGATAATATTGCTATCAATTCTTTGCAGCAATGAGGCTGTTACTATCATTTTCTCATAACCAACCCCTCCCTTACCTGCATTAGCTTTTGAAACATAAGTTTCTGAACACACAATAATAACGTAATCACATTTATCTAATTCAGTTTCCATGAAGTGTGGCAGATCATCGCCTGGCCTTAAATCCCACTGATCGAGAACTGTATCAATTCCACGACTTCGTAAAGTGGTAGCAAAATCTAAAACCCAACTTTTGTGTTCAGCAGAGTCATGAGAATAAGAAATAAATACTCTAGGTGGTGTCATTTAATTAAATGCTCCTCATTAATTAGGGCTTGATCCATAAGCGCGATTTTCAGCATCCGGCTTTCTTGACTTGTTAGAGCTTTTACTTGATGTAACACCTTGATCACTAATGACATCTAAGAATAATTTTTTCATTGCATTTGGTCTAGCAGAAAATATTTGGTAACCACCTATAATAAGCGAAAGAACAACAGCAATAATTGATATCCAAAATGACATTTTTGAATCCCCCAGATATTCATCTACTAATATATTTTTCTCATGTAGCTCGTCCGCCAGATTATTTATGTCATTTACTATATCTGGATATGAGTCACCTGTTTTAATTCTAATATTTTCGAAGTAGTCTTTTTGTCCAACTTGAAGTTTATCGAATGGGTTAATTTCTTCATATTCACTAATAATTGGCTCTAATATTGGCAGAATATCTTGCTTTGATTTTCTAAATGCATTCACCCTTATGTCACTTAATACAACCGACAACGGTATATCCACGTTATAATAATCATCTCTATTAGAAAAAATGACTTTTAGTACATTTTCTGTTGATTGAGTTCTTGAAGCTTGCCTTATCGCTTCTAAATCTCCTCCATTCACTATTATTTCTTCAATGTCTTTCTGAAGAACTATTTTTTCTACGAACTTTTTTTCCTCTACTAATATAAGAGAAAGAGATGTCATTATCGAAAGTAAAGGCAATAAAAGAAGAAGTAAGTAAACGCGTTGCCTTTTGCTTCTTTGCTCAATCCGTTCTAAAACAGCTTTTTGATAATGAAGCCTTCTATTTCGCTCTTTGATAGCAGAGTCACTCTCCATGTCTTCAAAATCATTTACCATTTAAAATTTGCTCCATTTACAGTGAAGTTCCAACAATTCAAACTAAGACATTTGTCATTTTGCAAAGCAGTAAATGTCCCTATTTTATACTGATTTCATCCTAGCTATAAAATAAATAACTGTAAACAAATAGTTAGCTTCACCTTACTTTTCCTAAATGTAGCAAAACCCCAAAATGGTGGAGATCAGTAATATCAGACATATAGCTGTGTAGTTGTATTAGTTGATTATTAATTATTAATTAATAAATCATATTTTAAATACCTGAGTTTAAACCAGTAACGCATACACCCATTAACCCGTAAACTTGTAACCTGTTATTGCTTATAAAATTAGTTAAAAATCACAATCTACTTCTATTGAACCCTTTGTATTTTTACTCCATATTAGCTGAACTACTTTTCAATTATTAGGCTGTTATGTCACTTTTAAAATTTAGCCAAGCACTTATTTTTACCCTTGCAAGTACCCTGTCGCTTACAAGCTATGCGGCGCTTAATAAAAACGAGCGTGAAATAGTAAAACAAGTTGAGCAAAACATGCCGCAAGCGCTTAAAGAAATAGAACAAGCGGTAAACATTAATAGCGGCTCACTAAATATTGAAGGCGTAAAAAAGGTAGGCGCGCTTGCAAGCGAGCAATTAAAAGCCATTGGTTTTGAGGTTGAGTGGCTAGATGGCAGCGCGTTTAACCGTGCAGGGCATGTATTAGCAACCCATGAGAGTAATGATCCCGATGCAATAAAAATACTGATGATCGGCCATCTTGATACCGTGTTTGCTAAACACGATAACTTTACTACCTATAAACAAATTGATGAACACACCGCCAGAGGCCCAGGTGTAGCCGACATGAAAGGTGGTAACACTATTATAATTACCGCACTTAAAAGCCTGCAAGCGCTCAATTTACTTGAAAACGTAAGCGTAAAAGTGCTGCTTACCGGCGATGAAGAAAGCAGCGGCCGCCCACTTAGTTTATCTAAAAAGGCGATTGTTGATGGCGCAATTTGGGCTGACGTAGCGCTAGGTTTTGAGAACGGCGATAACAATATTAAAACCGCGATGGCGGCGCGCCGTGGTTATACCGGTTGGACGTTAAATGTAACGGCCAATGCCGCACATTCATCGCAAATATTTAGTGACAATGTGGGCTATGGCGCTATTTACGAGGCGTCGCGTATTTTAAATAACTTTAGAGAGCAACTAGCTACACAACCTAATTTAACCTTTAACCCGGGGCTTATTGTAGGCGGTACAAATGCCGATTACGACAGTGCTAACTCGTCAGCCACGGCGTTTGGTAAAAGTAACGTAATTGCGCAAACCGTGCATGTAGCGGGTGATTTACGGGCGCTTTCGCCAAAGCAGGTAGAGGGCGCTAAAAAAGTGATGCAGCAAATAGTGGCTAAAAGCTTAAATGGCAGCCAAGCTGAGCTTACTTTTGAAGACGGCTACCCACCAATGGGGCTCACTGAGGGTAATAAAAAGCTGCTTGCACTGTATAGCCAAGCAAGCCAAGACTTAGGCTATAACAAAGTGGAGGCTGCAAACCCACGTAATGCCGGTGCTGCTGATATTTCGTTTGCTGCAAACCATGTTGATATGGCGCTTGATGGCCTAGGCCTCATGGGCAGTGGTGCGCACACTAAAAACGAAACCGCCGATTTAACCTCACTTAATAAAAACATCGCTAAAACAGCACTGCTTATTTACAGATTAGGGCAGTTATAAACGCAGGCTTAGCCTTTATAGGTTAATAGGCTCTAGCCGTTTGCCTGCTACTTGCAATGCAAACTTACGCAACGTTTTAAGCTGCGGGCTTTCGGTTTGCCAATAGTGCCAATACAAAGGTGTATCAATATAATATTCTGGGAATAAATCGACTAACTCGCCTTTTATCAGCGAATCTCCTAGCTGTAAGGTAGGTAATAGCCCATAACCTAGGCCTGCTATCATGGCTTGTTTAAATCCCTCTGACGAAGGGTAAATATGGGTAAACAGTGGGGCTGAGCCATTAATATCTTCTAAAAACTGGTGTTGTAGCTTGTCATACTCACTAAATACCAAGCACGGTAAATGCGCTAATTGCGAAAGCTCAGTAAGCTTATGTTGTTTTATAAAATCGGGGCTTGCAATGGCTTTGTAGCGTATGGCGCCAAGTGGGCTAACTAGGCCGCCATTAACGGGCTCGGGGGATGAGCTAATACACACCATAACCTCGCCGTCTTTCATTCTTTTATGGGCAATGGATTGATCTTCACTAATGACTTCAAAGCGTAATTTGCACGCAAGCTCTGTATCTAATACGGCGAGTGCTTCGGGCAGCCAGGTTGCAAGCGAATCCGCATTAGCAGCAAGCTTTACGCTAAGCGGGGTGTTTAAATCTGTGTGCTCGTTAAGTGCCTCTACATTAAGGGCCACTTCTAGCTGTAATACTTGCTGTAAATGATTAAGTAAACGTTTACCAAGTGCCGTGGGCGTTGGCGGCTGGGTTCTTATTAATACGGGTTCGCCTAGTTTGGCCTCAAGCTGATGAATACGCCTGCTCACCGCCGATTGGGTAATAAATAATTTTTTTGAGGCCTTTTCAAATCCGCCTTCACTTATAACGGCACTAAGCGCATTGAGTAACTGGTAATCAATCATGAGTTTTACGCATATAACAATAAATATATTCATTGGATTTGTAACAGAATACCCCCTACCCTGCAAGGCATTGGATAACAGGTTTTATTTGAGTGGATTAGAAGTATGTCGTTTTTGTCGGGTGTGATGTTAGGGCTAAGTTTAATTATTGCCATTGGGGCGCAAAATATTTGGATTTTAAGCCAATGTATGGCGGGCGCTAACCGTTTTGTTTTAGCCGCGGTTTGTATACTTTGCGACGCCACATTAATTATTGTAGGTGTATTTGCCGCTAATGAGTTAAAGCTATGGCTGCCGGGGTTATTACCGTGGTTAACGTGGGGCGGTATAGCTATGTTACTTTACTTAGCATTTGGCTCTGCGCGCAGCGCAATTAAAGGCACATCGGGGTTAAAAGTAACTCAGGTAATAAAAGTGAGCTGGTGGAAAACGGCCCTTGCGGCCTTTGCTATAAGCTTACTAAATCCACATGTTTATTTAGACACCGTATTGCTGCTTGGCAGCATTGGCGCATTACAACCCGTGCCTATGCACTTTGCTATTGGCGCTTGTGTGGCCTCTGTTATTTGGTTTAGTAGCTTAGTGTTGTTTGCGCCAAAATTAAAAAAGGTTTTAAGCTCCCCGTTTAGATGGCGCGTATTTGATAGCTGTATTGCGGTTATTTTATGTTTTGTGGCGTTTCAGTTATATAACGTGCCAAGCCAATAAGCCAAAACAGCGGTAGTTATGTATTTAACTACCGCTGTTGTTAGCCGTTTTTTAGAAGACTAAGACATTATTTTATAAAGTAATTCTCGCACTGTGGCCGGCTCAAACGGTTTATCACAAATGGCATCAACTCCTGCTTGCGCAATATTAGCTAGGTGAGTGTCGTTTGCCTCTGAGCTCACCATTAAAATAGGAATATGCGAGTAAGCATTTGAGCCACGTACAGTTTCGGTTAGTTCGCGGCCATCCATTTCTGGCATGTTGTAATCGGTAACGATTAAATCGAACGATTGCTCACTAAGGTGCGCTATGGCTTCTTTTCCGTTTTCGGCTTCTACGGGTTCGGGGATCCCCATGCCAGCAAGTACGCGTATTATGTGTTTACGAGCAAAGCGGCTGTCGTCTACTACAAGTACACGAAGTAGCGTTACATCAAAATGATCAAGATCTACTTCTTCTTCGCTTATTATATCGAGGGTTGCTTTGAGTGCGCGAGTAATGGCTTTTGCACTAAAAGGCTTAGGTAAAATAGCCAGCACACCGGATTGGCGTAGTTGCTCAAGGTACTTTTTATTACGCTCGCTCGATATAAGCATAAAAGGTTGATGTTCAGTGGCGGGGTTAAGTCTTATTTTTTGCAATAATGAGTCGGCGGTGCCGTCTGATAAGTACATCGAGCTTATTACTAGGTCTGGGTGGTAACTTTCAAGTAACGATAAAACCTGCGCTTGAGTAGCCGCAGTTTCTACTTGTTTAACACCACTTTCTGCAAGCGATTTTATTATTATTTTTTGCTGAACCTCTGAAGGCTCTACAAGTAAAATGGACAAGTTTGCTATTGCAGTTAGGTCGCTCATTCAAGTCTCTTTGGTATTGTTATAATGAGGATAATAATAACATTATTGACTCGTTAATATTATATAAAGAGATTGTAATATTTAAGAAAACATTAGCAATCTCTTTAAAATATAGCACTTTCTAATTAGATTGGATGTATTCTAATGCATTCATTTTTTTGTACGTTACGTTGCTGTGCATTATGTGAACAGGGTTAGGGTCTACCACTTCTACAGGTATGTCGTAATTACGGGCTATTTCTAATGCCATTTGGGTGATATTTACACTAAACGAGGTGCCCATAAATACAATTTTATCGGCGTTGAGCATACGCTGTTGTGCTTCGGTTATTCTGTAAAGCTCGGTGTAAAATTCATCGAACAACAACACAAAAGGCTTAAACGAATGATTAAGCTCCGGTGTTTGGTTTTGAATATTAAATAGCTCAAAAAGAGACTCATGCAGGCGACTTTCATCTACACTATCCCACGGTGTCATAAGCGGTTTAACGGCTTCGCCTTGCTCATGAAATAACGTCATTTGATCGAGCCTGCCGTGTATAGCAATGTAATTTTTGTTACCGGCTTTGCCATCAAGGCCATCTATATTTTGGGTTATTAAGTTTTTATCGCTCAGCCAATGGTGTACTTCATTCGGGCCATGGTTACGATAGGCTGCAAAACGATTGTAATACCAAGCTAAAAACTCGCGTGGATTATTTTGATACATAGCACGCGTGGCCATTTCCATAGGCGTATAGTTTTTACTGCCTATAGTCCAAAAGCCATCTTCGCCTCTAAATGTAGGTATGCCACTAGCAGCACTTACCCCTGCACCGGTAATATAAAGTGTATTCACTGTGCTACCTCGTACCCTAGTACATCGTTTATTACTTGTTGTTGGTTGTTCATACCGCCAATACGATATAAAGCCCCATTGTGCTCAAGTAGGCCACGGTGATCCATACTGCCAACAGCTACATTAGGTAATACCTGCCACGTGTTTTGCTTTATATTAAAACGCCACACATGGTTGCTCGCCGGGGCGGGCTGTTTATTGTAACCAATCCCGTTGTAGTTATAGGGGTTATTAGAGCCGCCCAGCATGTAAATATTGTTATTGTAGCTAGTAGCAGCCATACGGTAATGCGACTCCCCCGTAGGGTGGGGCAAAGTACGCCAATCTATTTTTAGCGGATTGTTGGCATTTATTGTGCCTTTTAAACACTGAGCAACACCTGCAAACGAGCGGCGAGAATCTGAATTTGCTTGGGTTTTAACGCCATCGCAAATAACAATGGTATTACCACTAATAGCAGCCGCTTGGCCAAATACTGGCTCACCTAAAAAAGGCGACCCCTGCTGCCATGTATTGTTTTTAGTATCGTAAACTTGTACTAAATTTACGTTGCCATCGTTATGCCAGCCGCTAATAAGGTATATGTAACGCTCTTTGTAGCTTAGCGCTACGCTGTCATCAACTGGTACTGGCATGCTTGCAAGGTGTTTATACGTATTGTTTTTTATATCGAAACGGTACACATCGGGGCTTGAAATTTCAGTATGATCGCTATCTACCGTGTAGCCACCAAATATATAAGCGTATTCACCTAAGCCAACAGCAGTACTGGCTAAGCGCCCCTTTAATGGCAAACTTGAAGGCACACTCGCTTGTTGCTGCCATGCGCTGTCGCCCAGTTTTAGTGAAAATACCTTATTGTGTACATCTGTGTGTTGTTTGTTTTTACCAAGCCCCATAAAACTCAAAAAATAGCGTTGGTTTTCAACAGTAACCTTAGCTACGGCATTGTTTGCAACGGGTTCGGGTAAAGCAGGAAGGCTTGCTAACGCAATAGAAAAAAGAAGGCTCATAAAAACAAATAATATAAAAGTGACTAATACACTTAGGGTAAATTATTTTGCCTGTATGAACCAGCTAACTATAAGTAATTTACCTTATTAATGGTGTGTTTAGGTGTGCTGCGTTTTACATACCATCTAATAATTAATGATATAGCCAGCAAGCTAAATTAGATAAGCGAATTTACAAGCAGCGCCTAATGTACACTGCCTTATTACTTGATTTTGTAGCTTTATTTGTTAATTTTATTTAAAAACTACAAAACTTTAATAATTTAGCGTTACGTTTTAAAACACCCTTACTACTTAGTAATTTATGCTAGTTAGCCTAATAAAGTGTACTTTTAGCAATATAAAGTATGCTAATATTTTGTGGTAACAAATGTTTTACAAAAATATATCCTGTTTTTGATTTTTGATCCCTGTGGAGAAACCTAGGTGAAAATACCTAAAAAGCTATTGTGCTCACTAATTATTGCCTCACCAATACTTGCTGCAGAACCATTAAACGACGATGACTTAGACCTTGACGCGTTAATGGGAATGGATGTTCAAGCAACTTCTGCAATGAAACGAGCACAATCGGCCTTTAACACCGCCTCTTCTATTTATGTGCTAAGCAAAGAGCAAATTACAAGTTCGGGCGCTACCTCTAT
>NZ_DJHW01000141.1:90513-112040 GCF_002433295.1 Pseudoalteromonas sp. UBA6610
GAGGCATTAAAAATGGTGCCAGGCCTTACCGTAAGACAACTTGATAACAATCAATGGGCTATTTCTGCACGCGGTGTTGCTTCACGGTATTCCAGCAAATTATTAGTAATGATAGATGGGCAAAGCCTATATACCCCCAAATTTGCAGCTGTGTATTGGGAGTCGTTGCATGTGCCTTTATACGATATTGAACGCATTGAGGTTATTCGTGGTCAGGGCGGGTTGTTATGGGGTAATAACGCAAATAACGGCGTGATCAATATCATTACTAAAAATAGCTTAGATACACGCAACACTTACGCTAAAGCAATTACAGGTAATCAAATAAATGCCGACATAAGCCTTCGCCATGGTGGTGATATTTCTGATATTGGTAGTTACAGGGGCTACTATAATACTAAAAATACCGCACCTTCTAAAAAAGGCAGCCGCATTAAACCTAATGACTTTACTAAACAGCACGCTGGCGGCTTTAGAGCTGATTTTACGCCAAGCGATGAGTGGTCAATCCTCCTGCAAGGGGATCATACTCACACAGAGCACGGCCAAAACCTTACTGGGGTAGTAGATGCGTCTAACCGCAGCCAGCAGTTTCCAACTATTGCAGATAGGCGCGATACGCGAATAATGACCCGTGTTGAGCATCGCCTTTCAGATAATGCAAACCAAATGCTGCAAATGTCGTGGCTTAAACAACATGGTGAACAACCCTATATAAATGAAGATTTTGAATCGATTGACGTTGATTATCAAATGAACTTTATTACCGGTGCACTCCAGGTAGATTGGGGGCTTAATTATCGATTTAATGATATTTCTTTTCAAGACAGCATTTTTATTAATAGCGATAAAGACCTAGAGGACCTTCATCAATACGGTGCCATGCTACAAGCGCAATACAGTGTTATTCCAGATACGTTAAACCTCATTGTAGGCACAAAAATAGAGCATAACGATTTAACCGGTTGGGAAAACCAACCCCTTGCCCGCTTTACCTATCAGCCAAATAGCGAGCATCTAGCGTGGGGTTCAATTTCACGAAGCGTGCGTATTCCTACATTAATTGAATTTAACGATAACTTTAGAGTAAATGGCCAAAAAATCTCAGACGTTATTGGCATGCAGTCGGGTATTGCTGAAATAGATCAATACCATATAGCTACATTTTTAAATGGTAACGATAACGTAAAAGCCGAAAATTATATCTCGTACGAGCTAGGCTACCGTATATCAAAGGCGGAGTGGTCTTTAGATGTTTCTGCATTTAATACGCAAGCGGATGATGTGGCCGTAATTAGCTTAAACCCTCATGTAGAACAATTTATACCTGCATTAAACTTTTACTTAGCCGGGGAAGTATCGCAAGCATTTGCGGCGCTTCAAACAACAAGCTTAGATTACGACTTTGTTTCAGTAGGTGAAACCACCACAACCGGCGGTGATTTATTGTTCTCGATGCAACTAATGGACGACTTAAGCAGCGAAGTTGGCTACAGCTATACAAAAATAGATTACGACTTACCTAATGCAACGCGCCCTACTATTGGCTACAACTCAGTAAACAGACAATTATTTACTAAACTGAATTACCAATTAAGTGAGCAGCATTCTATTTTTGCCACGCTAAGAGCCGAAAATTCAAGCACTTACAATACAGATAACTACACCGCTGTAGACCTTACATGGAACTGGAAAATAAACAATAACTGGGCCACAGCAGTATCAGGCAAAAATTTATTTGCAGGCTCACACATAGAATACGCCAATACTCGCGAAACATTTACGGTTCCTAATTACATAGACGAGTGTGTCACGTTTTCTGTTAGTGCAACATTTTAAGAGAGCCAATGCTTAAGCCTTTAAATCGATTGCTTTACCTATTTTTTTGCCTTGCGCTTTGTACAAGCTCAAGCGCGTTTGCGGTGCAAAAAGAATATGTGCTTAAAGCAGGCTTTTTATATAACTTTGCCCGCTTAGGGCAATGGAAATCTGCATCCGAAAACGGCTCCGACTTTTTAATTTGTAGCCCCGACAGCCAATTTATAGCAATAGCAAATGCCGCCCTAGAAAACAGAAAAGTACATAAACGCCACTTACGAAATAAACTAACTCCCCTTGAGACAACTGCACTTGAGGGCTGTGATATAGTATTTATTACTGATAATACCTATAACATGTGGTTAGATGCCCACCCCGCGCTTAATTTAAAAAATACAATGATAGTTGGCGAAACCGATGGCTTTATAGCCGCACAAGGACATATTCGATTTTTTCTTTCAAGTAGTAAGGTGCGCTTTGAAGTTGCCCCAAGCAAGCTTAAAAAGGCAGGCATTACTATGAGCTCAAAAGTGCTGCGCCTAGCACGTGTAGTTGAGGGGTAAATAATGAAAAACTACTTCTCACTCAACTCAATGAGTAAAAAGCTGCTGTTTATTTTAATGAGTGTTGCGCTTATTTCTACGGCTACGGTTACTGCGGTTTTTAGCGCCTATGAGCTAAAAACCGCAAAACAAGAACAAACACAAAGCCTAAAATCACTCTCGCAAATATTAGCCCCCAATATTAGTACTGCTTTAATATTTTACGACACCGCCGCAATAAAAGAGCTGATTGAGCCGCTATTAATGCGCTCCGATATTGTATCGGTAGAAGTGATAAACAATTTTAGCCAACAACTTGCAAGCGTAACATCGCCTAAATACAGCCAAGCAAGCTCAGCCCCGCATACAATAGAAGTAAAAACGCCATTAACAATAGACGCTCAACGCTACGGTACGCTGATTGTGCGCGCCGACGACAGCGACCTAAACGACAGAGCCGCTTTTTATGGCCGGTTTATTATTGTTTTAATGATTTTTAGCTTTATTTTAAGTTTGCTTGTATCGCTAATGCTCAGAAAACGTTTTTTAAACCCCATTTTATATTTAGCACAAACAGCAGAGCAAATTACCTCATCTAACGACTATAGCTTACGTGCAAAAGAGCTTTCAAAGGATGAAGTAGGTAAACTAACTAGCTGTTTTAATACCATGCTGCAAACTATAGAACAGCGCGATAACCTACTAGAAAACCAAGTAAAACGAAGAACAAAAGAGCTCGAAAATGCCAATGTTCAGCTGCATCAATATGCCTATCAAGATGGCTTAACCGACCTACCTAACCGCCGTTATTTTTATGAGCACCTGCAACAGCTTGTAAGCACACCTGAACAACCATTTTCTTTGGTATTTATTGATTTAGACGGCTTTAAAGAAGTAAACGATAGCTTAGGCCACGACTTTGGTGATTTATTACTTCACGAAGTGGCTAAGCGACTTCGCCGCTGCTTAAAACAGCAAGACATAGTGGCGCGCTTAGGCGGTGATGAGTTTACCCTAATACTAAAAGGAATAAGCGATACAACAGCGGTTTCGCACATTGCACACGATGTAATGAAAAGCCTGACCCGAACGATAACCATAAAAAACGAACATGTGCAGGTAACCGCGAGTATAGGCGTGGCGTTTTTTCCGCATGATGGCATATCGGTCGAAACCTTAGTTAAACGAGCCGACCAAGCGATGTATTTGTCAAAAAGTAAGGGGCGAAACAGGTTTGAGTTTTTCTCATACGAAATGGAAGAACTGGCGATTGAAAAGCGCCGCCTTATAGAAGAAATACGCATTGGCTTAAATAACAACCAATTTGAACTTTACTATCAGCCAATATGGGACCCCCATTCACGTACGCTAAAAAAAGCTGAAGCGCTGATCCGTTGGAACCACCCAGAGCGAGGCATTATTGGCCCTGTTGAGTTTATCGATATAGCAGAGCAAAATGGTTTGATAAAAGAGCTAGGCGAATGGGTTAAATCGCAAGCTGTTCGCGATGCGGTGCAGTTTAATAAACTAAGCTATACACCGGTGCAAATTAGTGTAAATACCTCGCCTTTAGAAATTGATCGCGACGGTATTTGGGTTACCCAATGGGTAGAGGCGTGCAAACTTTATAATTTGCCACCTCATACTATATTAATTGAGATAACTGAAAACAGCTTAATGGACCCAGATAACGCGATTCAGCACCATTTAAAACGCCTTAATGCGCTTGATATAGACATTGCCATTGATGATTTTGGTGTTGGGTACTCTTCGCTTGCGTACTTGCAGCAGTTAGACATTGATATACTTAAAATAGATCAATCGTTTATACAAAATATTGAAGCCAATAGCAGCAGTATAGCGCTAATTAAAGCCATTATTACTATGGCGCATAACTTAGGGGTAGAAGTGGTCGCCGAAGGGGTAGAAACACCAACCCAACAAGCACAATTAATCGCGTTGGGCTGTGATTACATTCAAGGCTACTTATATTCTAAACCGCTTTCAAAGCAAGATTTTATAAATAGCCATCTGCAAATAAAAGCAACCGTTGAATAACCTACAACCAGCGCGGTACGGTTTGCTTATATTTTAGGTAGTCATTATTAAAACGCGTGACTAAATGCGCTTCTTCAACGGCTATTTGTTTATAAAGCGCATATAAGCCCACAGCAAGGCAAATTAAGCTAAATAAGCTTGGTAATGCTAAAAAGAACCCCAGCTGAGCAGTTGCCACACCAACATACATAGGGTTGCGCGAAAAACTATATAACCCGGTAGTTTTAAGCGTTTGAGGCCCATTTGGGTCTATACCCGAGCGCCAAAGTGAGGCCATATGAAAATGAACAACCATACTGAGCACAAAGCCCGCCGTGAGCATAATATTGCCAAACATAACACCCGGCCACCCATTTAAGGTATAAAACATACCTAAGTAGTTATCGGTGGCAGGCACAAACACACGCAGCACACACACAAACCATATAGCAGCTCTAAAAAACTTAAACGCCATATGATTCCACCAGCTAGTACAAAACTTAGCGCCAGGAAAAATAACACCCGCAGGCGTTGAACGATTTTTATAAATAATTCTAACGGTGTAAAACCCCGCCACAAACGTATAAAAAAGCGCTAAATACACACGCGTAAACTCGATTAGCGAAGCAGAATCATCTATAAACGGTTGGTAACTCATTAATTTATTTTCTTCATCCTTTTATAATAATTTCATCATAATAGTCATGCTATTCATTAACAAGGTTAGTGTGCTAAAAACGTATAGTGGGCTTTTATTTAAAAACTATAATTTATACCCGCGTAGTAGCGTCTACCTGAGTAACTTGAACTTAATAAACGCGCTTCGCTATCATCACCTAAACGCGTAACAGTTTCCGATTTAGTTAAGTTAATAACAGAGGCTGTTAAACTTAAGCCATCAGATATATTAATGGCGGCATTTACATCAACTTGCTCGTAAGGGTCTTGGTATACATTTAAACCGCTGTTTAAGCCAAGTACTGTTTCACCGCGTTTATTGTACGACGCGCGAAGAGTAAAGTACTCGCCTTCGTAATAAGCGGAGGTGTTGTATTGGTATTTAGCGCTTCCTATTAAAGGTGATTGGCCAAATTCTTCACCATTTACACTTACATCGGCTTTATTGGTTTTGTTATAGGTGTAATTAGCATAAAAACCAAAACCACCTGCAAATGCATGTTGAATAAATACTTCGGCCCCTTTTGATACCGCATCGGTGCCGTTACCCACTGTGCTGTATGGCGCAACGGTAATTACACCGCTCTCTACTATATTTTCTTTGCCTGCAAACTCTTGCTGCATATCTATTACCAGCGGCACAACAAAGTTATCAACCTTTTTATGAAACAGCGCTAACCCCAATGCAGAGCCCTCGGCGTAATAATATTCAATAGATAAATCGGCCTGCACTGATTCAAAAGGTTTTAAATTTTTATTACCGCCACTGCCACTAAAGCCTGCAAGCTCGTTGAATGCTGCTCTGTCTTCTGCCCATTCATTAGATACAAACGTAATACGCTGCTGCGAGCCTAAATCGCTGTAATCTGGTCGCGCCATCACTTTAGCAATAGCGCCTCTAATTACTAAATCGTCGGTGGCATCCCAGGCTATGTTAAAGCTTGGTAGAATTTGTGTGTCGGTGTTTTTTTGTGTAACCAACTGATAGTCTTCTACAAAACGCGCATCGCCAGTTACCGGCTCGCCTGTTTCATCATTGGTGTGATCAAGTTGATAAGTATATAAATCGGTAGAAGAGGTTAATGTTTTAGTTTGTACTACGCGCACACCTAAATTACCTCTTACTTCACTAAATTCAAAATCGCCTTGAATGTAAAACGCTGATATTTTTTCTTCAATATCGTATACAAAGTTATCTTCTATGCGGGTATAAGGCGTGTAGTTGTCGGTTACTAAATCTCGGTATTTATCCCAATCTATGCTGGGCATTTGGTTTATATTAAACCCGCCAACTATATTGGTTTGATTAATAAACACATCCTCGGCAAGTGGCATACCGCCATTCCATTGGTAGCTATCAAATTGCGTTATACCTTGCTCACTCGCTTCACCTGCAGCAATATCAAAGTTAGGATCTAAAAAAAACGTATTACCGGTCTCGCGGTGTAAGTTGGCATGGCGATATTTAGCCCCGGTTCTAATCGTTTTTAAAAACCCCCAATCAACATAAAAGTCGATGTCGGCTTGATAATAATCCTCTTCGAGTTCGCTGCGCACAAAGCTTGAATTTGACGAACCAGCATCACGCCCGCCGCCCAAGCCACTTTGCAAGTTAGCTAATGTGTTGGGGTCAATACTCAGCGATACATTATTTTTATTTAAAGACCACGCAGCGCTTTGCGATGCATTTTGAATAACGGTTTCGTTTTCACCGGCGTTTGAGCTTTTATAAGCGGCTTCCCAGCTTTCTTCAGGGCCGCCCTCAGATTGAGTGTTACCAATAACAAAGCGGGCTTTAAAGCTATCGCCTTCATAGGTTAAATTAAAATCGATAGTATCGGAGGTAGACTCTTCTCGTACATAACTGCCACGCATCCACGGAAATTGCATATCGTTTTCAACACCGCTAGCACTGGCATTGTATTGCATACCCGTTGCAATGGAGCCTGTTTCATCCAAGTTTACTGCGGTTAAAAAATCAGGATTGAGTGACCACTCAGGAATATCAATGACTGATTCGGTTCTGTCTTGTCCGAGTGTAAAGCCAAAGTAGTTAAATCCTAGTTCTAAGCGATTAGTCGGGCGCCATTGTGTACTAAATTGAATACCTTCACGCTCACGTTTTTCATTAAGCACTGAGCCACGTACAACTTGCGGAAACCACACGCTATCATAACGATTACCGCTGGCATCACTTATCGTATCCCAACCGTTATTGTTATCAACGGCATTTCCATTAATATCAGTCGGTTGACCGCCACCCGTGTAACGCCATACATTTGCATCGGTGCTGCCTGTTAAAGTGCGATTAGTACGCTCTTGATAGGTATAACCCACTAATACGCCAAAGGTGTCGTTGTCATTTTTCCACGAATATAAGCCACTAAATTGCGGCTCGTACTCTTTTGTCACATCGGCGTAAGTAGATTCAACGTTAAATACACCTGAGTTTGCCTCCATGCTTAAAGGCTTGCGGCTATGCATTAATACTGTGCCGCCCACGCCGCCTTCATCTAAACGCGCTTCGGGCGATTTATACACTTCTACGCTTTCTATCATGGCAGAAGGCAGTAAAGTGTAATCGAACGAGCGTGAAGGCTCCCCAGGTGATGAGGCTATAAAATTGCCATTAAGCTGAGTAAATGTGAGCTCAGATGATAAACCACGAATACTCACCGATGCCCCTTCTCCGCCATCGCGTTCAATAACAACGCCAGGTACTCGCTGCAACGAATCCGCTACATTTTTATCAGGAAATTTGCCAATATCTTCGGCTGTAATTGCATCCACCACAGAGCCAGACATACGCTTAACATCTAAGTTCTCAGCCATGCTTGAGCGTATACCCCGTACCTCAATTACTTCCATATTTTTTTTAAGCAGAGTTTTAGCGTTTTGTGAGGCAGCATCATCAGCTAAGCTAAATGGGCTTGAGGTAATAAGTGATGCGCAAAATAAAGATTTATATACTTTAGATAAAGGGTAATGACGTAGGCAATTAATCATTTTTTACAGCTATTCCATTTACATTGCTTAGGCTAAGCAAATCAGTGATCCATTAGCGTATTGCAGTACGTAATGGCAAATTGCTGCAAAGTTTACATGGCGAAACTTAATGTATTTTTAACGCCTGGCTTAATTTAGTCTCAACTGTGGTTAAAAAATAACTCACACCTCACTATTTAACCTTATTAGGGTTTATGCACCCGTTTTTAAGCTATTTAATGCTACCTAAAGTGGAAATAACCCCTTGTTATAAAAATATTACCCGCCGCTTTACTTAAGCTGAACTCCGATTAAGAGATTTACTAACAGATTGAATTCCAGTGATGGTAAAATTTATTTTTTCTAGCCAGAGATAGGTTTATTTTCCACAGTTCAAATTACTTAATATGTGCCGGTACGCACTCTTGTTAAAGCAAAAAACCGCTTTCGCGGTTTTATTTTATGCTTGTTGTTTTAAGGTATTTACTCAATCAGTTATTAGAGTTTAATTGGCTGGTAAATTGCCCTACCGCATTAACCACTTTTTGGGCTCCATCTTGAATTTCTGCCATAACCTCACCCGACTCTTTAGAAAGCGCTAAACCTTGCTCTGCTTTTTCTTTGCCTTGCTCAATAACCGCTACCGTACTTTGGGTTTGTGACTGATTACGCTGTACCACTTCCACAATTTCTTCTGTTGCTTTTGATGTTCTTGACGCTAAATGCCTTACTTCATCAGCAACCACAGCAAAGCCGCGCCCTTGCTCTCCTGCACGCGCGGCCTCTATAGCAGCATTGAGTGCAAGTAAGTTGGTTTGCTCTGCAATACTACTTATGCTTTGTACTATGCTCGCTATTTGTTGAGATTGTTGATCCAGCGCCGAAATTTCATTAGCTGCTTGCTCCATGTTTACAGCCAGCTCGTTCATAACAGATACGGTTTCTTGTAATACGCAGCTGCCACGCTCTGCGGTTTTATCTGTTTCTGTAGAGGTGCCATAGGCTATTTCGGCTGCTTGCGAAATAGCAATTTCACGGTTTACTTGCTCAGTAATTACGGTGGCAAATTTCATTACCTTATAAAGCTGATCCGCATCATTTGATATAGGGTTGTAGGTGGCTTCTAACCAAATTACATTGCCATATTTATCTATGCGTTTAAACCTGTCGGCAATAAATTGGCCTTGCCTAAGCTTGCTCCAAAACTGTTGGTATTCAGCCGAATTAGCTTCTTCGGTTTCACAAAACACCCGGTGATGCTGGCCAATTATTTCTGATTCACTGTACCCCATGGCTGACAAAAACTGATCGTTTGCCGTTAACACATGCCCCTGTAAATCAAACTCAATCACAGCCATAGAGCGATAAATCGCTTTTATTGTGTCGCTTTGTTCTCGAGAGGTTGTAATGGTTTTAGTAAGTACAGTGCCAAACACCGAAAAATACAATAATTGATTTTGCTCACCCACCACTGGGTGCACAATTAATCTTAGCCACTCTGCATTACCATCTTGGCGAACAAATTCAATAGCCCCACTCCAGTGGCCTTCTTTTTGGAATGCTTTTTCAAGTTCTTCGTATTCAGGTGATAACCGCGACTGATCAGCAATAAAATCGCCTAGCTGATTATTTGTTAAATTATCTTCGTTATAACCTAATGCGTTTAAAAAGTTATCGTTAGCATGCGAAATTCGCCCATCATAAAGTACATTAAGTACCAGCATTTCTTTGTAAAGCCCTTCCCACACTTGCTCTAAAGGGTACAACTGGGCTTTTAAAGCGGCTATTTCGTTTTGCTTACCTTTTGAAAAAAACATTAATTTCCCTACCAAAAAACACTAAATCAAGTTACTTCCAGTATAGGAGGTATTAATGATAACGCGATAATTAATAAGTAGTTTAAGCTATTTTTTTGCTAAAATTGTAAGCATATGTTCCTTTTTATGTGCTCAGCCTTCACTTTCAACTAGGTTTACATACTTTTGTGCGAGCTGCTCAAGTGACTCCCTATTTAAAGGATCGCTTTTAATGCAATTAATAGGGCACACTATGACACACGTTGGTTTATCGTAATGCCCCACACATTCAGTGCACTTATCTGGGTCTATTTGATAAGTTTTTGACCCCATAAAAATCGCGCTGTTGGGGCACTCATCTACACATACATCGCAGTTAATGCATTTATTATTTATAAGTAAAGCCACTTTGTAGCCCTTTCAATTAAAATTATTTAAAAACAATAGGTTAAGAAAATAAAAAGTATTTATAGGCTATTTTTTAATCCGTATTAGTTTAATAAAAAACCACTATTTTTTATTAAATCGTAGCACACATTCGTAACACACTTTTTTGTTTTTAGATGTGAGCATCAACCGCAAATTATGCCTACTTTTCTTTGTTGCTTTGTTGATTTAAGTCAATAGAAATCGCCGTAAGGCTTTTATTTCTTTAGGTTTTATCAAAATGAAAAAATCATTATCAACGCTTACAAAAGCCCAATACACCAAAGCTAAACTAGAATGGAAACAGCTAAAGGCGCCTTTTTCTATGCATAATATAAATCGGTGTGCTACGCTGGCCAAAAAAATCATACTTCATGAAGAGGAATGTGATTTAAAACAAGGCGTTAAAACAAATCGCACTAGGCGATTGTCAAAATATGACGCGCAACACCACATTCGACTAATTTTTTCCAAATCTGGTAATGTCATTTACTATTCTAACTTCCCTAAAACCTCTGACATAGCAAATACAAAGTTAGGTGAAACGCCCGAATTAACAATAACAAAAGCATGTAAGCTTACTGCTCAAATGCAGGAGGGAGTATTAAACAACCACACTGTTAAAACAGTTTTTAATGCTTACGAGAAAAGCCTAATTGAGCGCCATAACACTGCGCCGACAAAGTTTGCAGCGTCATCTCTTAAAACATACCAATGCATGTTGAAAAAACTCAGGCAACATTTTCCACTTAATCAATCATTTAAATCACTTACAGCGGGCGAGTTAGAAAAGATTATTGATCGCATTATTGTGGCAGAGTCAAATACTCAGGCAATCGTACTTTTTGCACAAATTAGGAGGGTATGGAAATTTGCCAAAAACAAATTTAACTCTGGTAAAAATCCAGCAACTGACATTGATGACTTTTATGTATCTGACCGAGTAGAAAGCCCTAGACCTTGCCAAGCATATACTGATCTCGATTCGATAGCTGAATTATGGATTAACCTGGCATCAGCGCCAAATATACATCAAAAGAACGCTGCTCGATTTATGATTTTAACAGGTATACGCCCAATCAACATTCCGCAGATGAAATGGGAGTGGCTCAATAGTATCGATTTCCCTACGTTAATTACCTTTCCAGCATCCGTTGTTGGTGTGCGTGGCGAAATGAAAAACCAAAAAGAATACAAGTTGCCATTAACCAAAGCTATGCGTGCGATTATTTTGGAACAAAGAGCGTGGATGGAAAATGCGCTTCCGAACTGTAATCCTACTCATATATTTCTTCAGCCACGGGACGTTAGAAAGCCATTTGCAAAAAGATCGTTAGATAAGGTGATAAAAGATTATTCACCCGTTGATGCAGTAAAAGGTGATCAAAGAAATATTGTAATGAAAGGATCTGCTGGAGCCTTTTGCACAATGTGTCGAAGCTTTTTTAAATCCAACACAAAAGCGATTATGGTTGATAACGGCTACCATTTTAGACATGCAGAAGAACTAACCCGACTAGCGCTTCATCACCTTAGAAAAAACGATGATCCGAATGGGCTTAACTATGATAGGTCTGAAGAGTTATTTGGAACCTCTACAAAATTAAAATTTAATGTTTTTAAAATTCATGAAGTAAGTATTTTGAAAAGAGCGAAGGAGCTTGAAAGCCAAAAAATGAGACTTACCGGCATGCAAAGTAATCAAGCTAAAAATCTTAAAGAAAATAACGTAAAAAAAGCCCTGAGAGATAGAATTAAAGCTTATTTAGTTTACAAAGGTAGCTATGTAAATTTCATCAACCAGCCACTTGGAGACACTGGAAGGACAACAAAAGATTTAATATTAACAGCAGAGGGAAGAGCTGTCGTTGAGAGATATTTAAATGCCCAAGAGGCCAAAGCAAAAAATAATTAAAAAAAGTTTAATTTCGACTTACCAAAGTTTTTGTAAAAAAAACTAATTTCATATCATTGCCTTATTAGAGCGATACCTCATCAATTATTTGAGGATTTTAACTTTTTTAAGGTTTTTATATTAATGGCAACATCAGTATTAAATTCAGTAAAACCATGTGAGGTCACGATTAAAAGTCGTGACCTTTGCATGGCTGAATTTAATGCATTTAAGCCACCGTACAATGACGAGTCAATGGAAGAGCTAGCCAGTCTTGCGACTATTATATTGGCGCAAGAAAAAGGAAAAAGACTTTCAAAATATCAACTTAAAGATCAAATAAGAATTGTCTTCCAGCATGATGGCATTATTAAATTTTTTACTCATTTTAAAAAAGAACATGGCATAAAAAACACAAAGATTGGTGATTCTAATGATATGAGTTTTTCAGCAGCGAAATTAAAAGCGGCCGAAATATACAAAAAGAACACCTCTAATTACACATTCGAATTTGTAGTGAGTAAACAAATAGAAAACTTACAGGCAATTAATAAACATAGCCCTAGCAAGTTAGCTGAAACCACAGTAACAACATACACCTCTTACCTTAATGCAATTCAAAATGCATTTGGTAAAAATACGTTATTTCAGACTATTACGCCTGAGATAATAGAAGCAACGCTTGACCAACTACTAACAGAGAAAAGTGGTCCGCATGTGGCTAAGCTATTCGAGCAGATGAAAAAACTGTGGGTGTTCGCAAAAAATAAATATAATAACGGCACTAATCCATTCCCAGAGGTAGACAATAATTATATATCTTCTAGAACGGCGAAGCCTATTCCTTGTAAGGCATATACTGAAATATCTCTAATTTCTCAGCTATACATAAACCTAAAAACAGCTAAAAATAATACATTAATAAATGCTGTTCTGTTGATGATGTTTACAGGGCTAAGGCCTATAAATATTTGCAACCTGCGTCTGTCGTATATAGATGATTTAAATAATCCTAAATTTTTAACGTTTCCTGAAACAACCCATACCACTCGCGGTGCTATGAAAAACCAAAAAGAGTTTAAAATACAACTCACACCCGAGATGAAAAAAGCAATACAGCAAGAGTTAAAATTAAACCCAGACATAAACCGCACCTACTTATTTTGCAAGGTTAAAGACAACTCAAAACCCATTAGTAAAGAGAGTTTAAACCGAACTCTTAAATATCATGCGCCAAAAGACATGGTAGCGGCCCCGCGAGATAACATAAATATAAAAGGCTCAGCCGGAGCATTTCCAACACTACTTCGCAGCTTCTTAAAGTCACATATGAAAGAAGTGCTAACTAAAAAAATTGGGTCATCAACAATTGCTGAAATTGAGTCCAAAAAAATGCTTCATCACTCTGTTTCAGATCACGATCCGATGAGTAAACATTATGACCACTCGAATAAAATATATAACACTGATATTAAAGCACTTTATAAAAACTTTTCCCTATTTGAGAAGGAAGTACTCAAAGAAGTAAAAATACAGGCTAGGTTAAAAAACAAAACGACTAAAAAATCATTTTTAAAATTAGATTATTCAAATAAATTTATCGCCAAAGTCAAAAGCACAGTAAGTGATTATTCCACTATCTGGGGTAATATAGTTCAGCAAACCCAAAAGCTTAAAAAGAGCCGCCCTATGCAAATATTAGAGTAGTACTTACATATTGCTATACAACTTTGTCTTTGATTACAAAACCTATAAAGGGCTTTACTAGGTGGTGCAGATTGATTTCTTCTAAAAGCAGGGGTATCAAAAATATCCGATGCTTTTCGCTCAGTGGCGATCACTTTAGAACGTGACTCATTTGTAGTGTCATCAAGCATTGATGCCTAGCCAGTAAATTAATTTGTGCAATTGCGCATTCCATTTTAATTCGTGCTGAGCTATTGGCTGAATGAACGGCTATTGTTGGTGGTACAAAGCCATCAATAAACACTGCCCGCTCAATCCAAAGTAAAACGTCATAGCCAGTGCCTTTGTTATCATTACCTAAATCATGATCAAGGCTGAGCTGTTTTACTTTGCCGCTCTTCAAAAATGCAATCACTTCATCAGGCCAATAGGCTCGTAACCAACCGGCTGATGTTTCTCTTTCATCATCTAAATATACGTTCATAGGTATCTCACTGAAAAATGTTTTCAGACTCTGAAAGCAATAACTAACAACCCTTTAAGCTATATAATAATAGTTATTTTCCAGATGGTGCTGGAGCTTGGTTACGTATAAACGCTGGTATGTCAAAAATATCAGAAGCTTGAGGTTTAACTCTTGCAGCTGGCGACTGTTCGACTTCGCTACTAGGCGCATTATTGAAAGGTTCAACAATCATCTTAGCGCTTGCACCGGTTGCGATGATCAACAGCTCATAATTGGTCGATAAGCTTTCTATTTTTGAAACACCACAAATAACTAAAGCATTTGAGCTTACTTGCTGACGCACTGTATCGGTAATAAGATTATAACTACCCAGTGAAATTTCATCTTTGCAATTTACTTGTATTATTACACCCGTACTTGATGACATATCAACTTGATTAACCAGCGGATTGTTAAGTGCCCCATCAAGCGCAGTAGTAAGCTCGCTTTCTTCATCGCATTTACCAACACCTAGTACAGCATCACCCTGACAATCCATAATTTTGGCAAAATCGTTTAAATCAATATTAATAAGCCCTTGAAAACAAAGCATGTCTATTAATGATTTTATCAGTGAGTGAAGTATTTGGTTTGAGTGTTTAAACGCATCGAATAACCCTATATCGTTACCAAGCACTTCAATCAGTTGGTCGTTTGGGAGCGTAATAACAGCATTAGCATGCTCTTTAAGCTCATTTAAACCTGCTTGCGCTATATTATTTCTAAACTGCCCTTCACTACTAAATGGCAATGTAGAAACAAATATAATGGGTTTACCTTGTTCACTAGCAAGTTGTGCAATATACGGACTTGCGCCAGTCCCAGTACCACCACCCAATCCTGTTGCACAGAGTATTATATCGCAGCCATTAATTAACGTTAAAAGCTGCTCTTTACTTTCTTCCGCAGCTTGCAGTCCAACTTTGGGATCTGCCCCTGCACCATACCCATGAGTGAGCTCTGCACCTATCAGTACTGCTTCATCACTCTGTGTATGTTCAAGTACCACTTTGTCGGTATTAACGCTATACAAGTGCGCCTGCTCAGACTCGCGCTGTTCAAAAATACTGTTAAGCGTATTACAGCCACACCCACCAATACCAAATACACCAATCGATAAACCATCATTTTGTTGAATTAATTGAAACATAATCACTCCTTAACTTTTAAAGGAGCATAACAAATAGGTGCGTCAATTTTTGACGCACCTAAACTTTAAATTAATCAAAGGTAGTTTGCAGTAGCCGCTTTAAGCTTATGAACAATTCTTTGCCGCAGCTTTTCAGGTTTAATAACCTCAAGCCAATGAGCACATTGAAATAGCTCATCGGTTAGTTGTTCTGTATCAATAGTTTGGTAGGTAAGTAATACACTTTTTTCATCAATATGTTGCTTGTCAATCAGCTCGCCAAGTTCAATAAAACCTTGATTAACTGCAGAGTGGTTAGGCACTTTTACAATTAACTCGATCGTTTCTTGCTTCATACCTTTATTAATCGCACTGCGTAATGACTTTAACTGCTCAGTGCTTGGATCTCTTCGTGTTTTTTGCAGGATATGAATATTGCGAATGCGATAAATCGGCATTTGATAGCATTTATCGTGAAGCGACCCCACCATAAACTGCGCCATCAACACACCGCCTTGCTCAACTAAGTTGTAAAAACTCAACTCAGCAAACTTCAACCAATGTGCTTCATCGTAAAGTACCCTATAAAGTTCAGCGCTCACTGCACGCTTATGCTTAATCGCATGCTCAATTTGTGCCACTAACTGAGCATCAATATTCACTTTTAACGAAGGCTTAGGAAGGGTTGCAAGCCAGTCAGGTACATGCCCATTAAAACGTTTAAGCGCCTGCTCTGCTTTAATATGCACTGACTGCTTAACATCACTGGGGGTCGAGTGTGGTAATAACTGCTCCAACAATAAATAATGTTCAGCCACTTCACTGCCCATAATTTTAGCGCTACCACCTCGCCACTGCGCATTAATAGACCAACCATATGGTTTACTGCGGGTATCTTTTTCAAGCCCAAAGCAACCTTGCTCGTAAAGTGATTGTAGGTCTCGCTGGAGCATGCGGATGGGGAACTCAAAGCCACGTTCAACTAACTTTTTCTGTAGCTGTTGAGTCGAGATAGAGCTTGGCGCTTTGGGCACAAGCTCTAAAATTGAAATGTGACGCTGTAAATTCATTAATAAACTTTTATATCAACATGCAAATTTGTATTTTCGTCGGTGGCACTTCATGTATTCGTGTGTTTCTGGAGGCATATTAAGTCGCATACTTTTATCAATCGATAATTTATTTAAATCTGATTCGCTTATCAAGCCTGATATCAAGATAAAACCATTCGAGTCAAAGCTTATCCAACCTTTATCAAATAACGCATCTAAATGTGCTGCAAGCAGTAAGCCATTGAATGGGTCTATTCTTTCGTGGGCCTCAGCATCGCGCCAAGCCTTGATATGTGAAGCGCGCAGTAAATCTCTGCATTTTATGCCTGTTAGTGCGCAGCTATTATTCCAGATTTTATCTAAAGCAGATCTGTATTTTCCTTGCCCAATTCTGACCTTAACAAGTGCATCTCTCTCTGTATCTGTAGTATTACTTAATCTATCAATATTATTAATAAATTCATTAATATATTTTTCTGGCTCTTCTTGCTCAAACTTATCATTGTTTGACAGTGGAGCAATCACATTTGTTTTTATTATGTTTAGTAATTCATCGTACTTACTCTGATTATCTAAATCAGCTTCAAATAATATTCTATGTTTTAGTTCATTATCCTCTTCAACAAATAAATTCTGAATACTTTTAGGTATATTTTCTGATTGAGGTAGCGTTACTGTTATTGTACAGCCAATTTGTTTGCAACGAATACTCAGCCTAGAGCCTACTGAATCTTTGCCGTACTTAAAAACATGGCTCGATTCTCGGTTAAACCAACCGAACTCAACACCTTCAACTCTATATTGATCGCAAAAGTCTATTATCTCTAATACTAGCTTGTACACTTTTGGATTAGCTTCAAGCCATTTTCTTGCCGCTTCCCTTTGGGATAAGTCGGGTGTTCTTTTGGTTTTTTTTAATTTTGATAAATCTGATCTTTTCGTATCACTCATAACTCTTTCCCTTTTAGTTTATAACTTTAAATACAATGCTTTATAGTAGAAAAATATGTTACAGATTCAAATAACAAACCCAATCTTCTGCTTTCCGCCTTCTTTAAGATCGTTTTGTTCTTGTAAAATCGATAACATTCGCTCTTGAGTCATGCGCTTTTTTGAAAACTTCATTTGCCTTTTTACAATCGCAAAGTCACCAGGTGTAAGCTTTGTAAGCTTGTATAACTCATGCATTAGGTGCTTATTTAACACTCCTGGGCCTAATGTATCTTTAAATAATTGCTTAGCCTGTACCGGAGTCAAATAGGTTAAATTTAAATTAAAATCAAATCGCCTCATTACCGCTTTATCTAAATTTTTAACAAAGTTAGTTGCAGCAAAAAGTGGGAGTTGAAATTGCTCCATATAACATAGTAATTCATTAACTGTTTGCACTTCCCAATTTGCCTTCGCTTGTTCTCGGCTGCACAACAAACCATCAGCCTCATCAATAAATATCGCACTTCCTTCTTGTGTAGCTCGTTTAAATAGTTGAGCAATATTTTGCTCACTTTCGCCAACCCACTTGCTTAATAAGTCAGATGCTTTGACTGAAATAAGTTTAAAATCCGCTTTTTCGCATAAATAATTTACAAAAGCTGTTTTACCTGTGCCTGGTGGGCCAGTTAGCAGAGTTCGTGAACTCGAATATTCAATTACAGCCTCTTCTACCTGTTCTAGCGATGCATACTCAGACTCTATATTCACCATTTTAGGATTAAACTTTTGCGCTGCTTGATAAGTTAATTCGTGAGCCGAAAAGCCGCATGCAGTTAAAGTATCTTGAATATTCTCTTCTATGCAGTCACGCGCGGTTTGTGCTTTAAATCCGCATAACCTAGCTACATGAACAGCTTTAGCAATATGAGCTGGCAATAAGTTTTGTTGGGCAGCTAATTTACTTATAAAACTGTTACCAACACTCAAACCTTTAACATATTTGCCAATCATTTTTTCTTTAGTTGTTTTGTTTAGCTCAGGAATTTCGTAAACAATATTAAATCGCCTAATAACGCTCTGTGGTAACTCTTCTAGATGATTAGTGATCCAAATACTCACTACAGGGTGATTTTCAATGTAAGTATGAAGTAACTCCTTTGAGAAACTTTTAGAGAATAGATCACGCTCAAAAACATTTTCACATTCATCCAGTAACAGCATTGTTTTTTTACGCTTGCCAACCAACTTACTCACCACATTAAAGTGCTCTAAACGCAGCTCAGAGCTTGCGCTTCGGCTATCGAGCTCGTTTGTTGGGTTTATTAAATTACTACCTTTAGCTTGCACCTTTAGCAACTGCGAACCACAGGCTTGCGCTATATATTTCGCCAATGAAGTTTTACCCGAACCTGGTACACCATAAAATAAAATACTCAATGCTTGCCCACCCGTCTTAGTCGCATTTTGCGTAGCTTTAAGCAAAGTATTTAAATCTAAGTGAGATAAATCAGCAGCGCTAAGTTCAGAAGCTTCACAAGGGGTAACCAAGTTAGATAAAATATCACTTTCACCATTTAACTTACCCTCGAGAAGACTTTTAGCAATTGCGTTTGGTAATATTAAAAACTCATCTTCCCCAGCAAATATCTCCATATCCATTGAATACATGCCAGATTCAATGATTAATCCAATTTGCTTGTTGAGTAGTGCTTCATCAATACCAATCACATAAGCTATTTTTTCTAAAATAACGCTCGCGTAATCGTCACGTAAGTATTCGACAAGTTCGCGCAATGGCTTACTGAGCGTCATGCAACACGAAAAAATAACTAATGGAGTTACCGCTTTTGGTAGATCAAACGCTTTACAAAATATATGCACATTTTTTTGTAACGTTTTAGGCATTGTGTTTAATGCTAAATGATCTAATCGCAAGATCAAATCATCAGCATCTAAGCCCTGTAAATTTGTATAGCTAAAGCCCGAAACGTTACATAAAGCCTTTTTAAATAGCTTATCTTGCCAAAGCTCTTCTACGTCGAACTCTTCTAATAATTCAGTGGAAAAGTGTACCACAATACGTTTTAATTGAGGGGTTGTGTTCATGCTATGTACCTAGTTATTGTTAATCAATGAGTACATAGTAGCTGGGTGAAATATTTTTAGATCACGTAAGAAAAGCAAACACAAAACGGCATAAGCCATTGAACTTAAAGTAAATAAAAAAGTTTTTTCTTTTTTATTTAGAAAAACAAACGTAAAAAAATAAGTGTTTGTTTTATAATGAATATTATAGCAATATACTGACTATAACGTTGAAATGGACTTTATATGGAAGAAGTAAATTTAAAACCAGGCTCGGTAGATAACCCTATTGTTTTAAAGAATAAGCATCAAAATACTAAGCTCACTCAAAAGCATCTAAAAAATAGTAAAATCTATATACATAGACCACTACTGCAAAAATATACTAAAAATAACAATGGTGAGAAAGGGTTTTCTTTTGACAAGGCTCCCGATAGTTTTGAATCTTTTACCAATAACGTGATTTCAAATCCCAATTTGAAACCTATTGATATTAAAGTAGCTTTAGGATTATTTAATATCTTAGATCAAATCAGTGCAGGTGAAGGAGTTGTTTTTATTTGCAGTACAAATGAACTTGTATATCAATATTATGGTGAAGATAATTTAGAGGTTCACTTTACAAATATGCACACCGCCGATATTGAACTGACTCCGCTTCATGAACTCATATCAAAAAAGCTCAACTCAAAAATTAGTAACGACAGCTTAAACAAGGTTTTAATTAGACTTGATAGCTTTCACTATATAAATGTCATGCCCATTACTTACCAAAATTCGGAACTTGGTATCAACGATAAATCATTAAAAAAAGGAAAAGCATATCTAAAATTTATAGAGATTAACGATATGATGAACTCTAAATGCTTAGAAAAAATTTGGATTTAGGGAAGCATTCAAACTTTATTTAGAATACTCACGAAGGACACAAAATATGAACATAGATGAATCAAAATTATCAAGCAGTGAATTAGCCTCAGATTGGTTTAGAGCTAATCCCCTTTTTGTTGACCCTAGCAATCTATTAGCTATTCATATATCTACCTATTATAAAGCGGGTGCCAAAAAGTGGCGTAAAGATTCACCAGTAAAAATAGTCTTTGGTAGCAATGGAGAAGCTGGTCGTATTTCTGTGACTCCAAAGCCTATTCAAAACGAAATAAAAGTAAGATTTGTCCCTTTAAATAAAGAGGATCAAATAACCTCATTTATTAATGAAAGCAAACCGCAATCTGTCGATATTTCAATTTCAAAAGGTCAGAGTAAAGAGCTTCCTACGATTGAATTAGTTACAGCAATTAGCCAAAAATCATTAACTGAATCTTTGAATGTGATAGATCAGATTATTAATAATTTTGACTTTAGAGACTTCGATAAAAAAAATCTAGTATTTGACACTATGAATACTATTAATGCAGAAGCTTTTCAAGGAGCTATTAATGCGAGTGAAATAAGGAGGAAGTACCCCGAATACAGTACGATGGTTTTAAATGAAGCCAGAATGGAAAAGCACTTTCAAAAATGGTTACAAAGTAAAGATATAGAGAGTACGGTACAAGACCGTGATGGCTTATTTCGTAGAGATGTTACTTTCACAAAAGGCAATACTTACATAATTGCAGAGTTAAAATACACAAGTTCAGCTAGACAAGACATTGAAGCTGCAATAGGCCAATTACTGAGATACCAGTTGCATCCATTAGCACAAAAACCAGGTGATGAATTATTAATAGTTTCCGGTAACATCCCTAAAAAAGAGGATATTCAATGGTTTAAACTTATCAAAGAGAAACTAAATTTACCTTTATCTTTCTTATATGAGTCAAAATCTAAAGACTGTTTTTTAGGAATCGAAGATTAATACTTAAAAAAGTCTAAATGTGAGCTCGATTTAAAAATCAAGCTCTACATCCATTTTGTCTAAAGCCACCTTCAGACTAATGCCAGTCAGTTAAGCTGAC